>JAMPIU010000106.1 GCA_023667845.1 Dehalobacter sp.
TTATGAGAATAGTCGCAGGAATACCAAGTTGTGCAAGATAATATTTATCCAGGCCTTCGGATAATGTATCAAAAAGAGCCGGACTCACAATAATGGTAGACACAAAAAGCATATGCATCCATAAGAAACCAATAAGTATTACTCCACTGATTGACTGAGCAAGATCGACGTACAGGTCAGTTTTGCCGTATGACCTGTTTAATGTCGTCTGCAAATTCTTCGCTAGTTCCATATTATTCTCCTTTCCCTAAGGGACTCTTACAGACTGAAAACCCCCTTACACCGGGCAATGAAATGCAAAACCTTCCTCCATACTAAATACTAAACTCTACCTTAATTACTAGCGCTAAACCTAACCCCTCAACTTTCCCTCCTTCCGGCAAGTACGGTGACTTTTTTTGTTCCTCATTGTAATCAACATATCGTCCCGGGCTTACCAAAAAATAAGCTATCTCCCTCAAGATAGCAGTTTAATAGTTTGTAAATTCACATCCCCTCCTTCAAAAAAAATAAGTTAAAGGCTTATCTTTAATGCAAAAGAGATAATAGACCGGATGGCTTTCAAGCAAATTTTACTTACAGCCCCGGCAATTATTAAACTCATAAAAAAAACTTATGGGACTTTGCCCTGTTTGTAGGTTTTCGACGTTCCTTCGAAAAATCCTTTCTGAAGTAATAATTTATAACAGGTTTTTATAAAAATTTTTCTGGTAATTCTATTAAATTGATTGAAACAAAAATATTATTACTGACATTTTCCATTAATATAATTTACTGACATACCTATGGTATTATTACTACATATGTGATATTAATAATTTAGTATTAGAATTAATTTTGCTAAATTATATTATATATTGATAAGGAGTGTTATAAAAGTGGAATTTTTATGCGAAACCTGTGGAAAAGAAGTTGCCTTGAAGGAAGGAACGCTGTCCTGGGTGGACGAGGGAAACTCCCTGCGAGATTTTAAAATAACCCACAAATCCGATCAAAACCATAAATGCGATCCGCATCATGTGGGATATGTTCACCTCTGGATTGTAACAGGTGTGACAGGTTTCACTAAATTTACCGGGGTGCTTGCTGATTACTGGGAAAAAGGCTACAGTCTTGACGACCCCAGGGGACTGAAGAAAGCGTTAAACCAGATTGGGGCAGCCATCTGGGAAAAATCCAGAAAAGAAACTTCTTAAATCAGACACTTAATTTGCACACTGAAAACGGACAAAAAAGGTCGTACCTGAATTACCGGTTTCCACTTTAATCTTGGCCCTGTGCCTGGCGGCAATGCTGTAACAGACAGCCAGTCCGAGGCCTGTGCCGCTATCTTTGGTTGTGAAAAATGGAGTGCCCAGTTTTTCAAGTATGTCTTCAGCAATACCGTTCCCCTGGTCCTGTACTGACAGTATTACCTCGTTGCACTCGGAATAAGTCCTGATAAACAGCTCTCCGCCGCCGGACATCGCATCAAACCCGTTCCGGACAAGGTTTAAAACAAGCTGGCGGATTTCTTTTTCATCGACCGGCAACTCAGGAACTTCGGCAAAATCAGTATTAATGTTTATCTGGCTTTCACGGGCGTCCGAGCTTATTAATGGCAAAATAGCTTCTATGATGCGGTTAATATTCTTCTTCTCCAGCTCTATAGCCCTGTCTTTTGCCAGTGAAAGAAACTCGGTAATTATGGTATTCGCCCTGTCCAGTTCATCTATCATCAAGCTGAAAAATTCCCTGTACTGAAGGCAGTTATCCTTATCTGACAACAGCTGCAAAAAACCTCTGACAGTAGTCAGCGGGTTCCTGATCTCGTGCCCGATCCCGGCAGCCATCTGGCCGACTAAGTTCAAACGGTCCAGGCGTGACATTTCCTTTTCAAACTGTTTCCGCTCGCCTATGTCCCGCAAGTAAAAAGATACTCCTTCTTTTGAAGGATTAACGTTTATCTCAACCCACTTGTTTTCGCCCGGAGAATACATCTCGAAACTTTCGGCAGCCTGGTTCAGCACAGCCCTGTGGAAATATTTATAAAGCGGTGAGTACAAAACCTCGGGAAACTCTTCCCATATGGATTTCCCCAGAAGGTACTCCTTTTTTTTCGACCAAAACCTCTCCGCCTCAGCATTCAGATAAATAAATCGCCATCTTTTATCAATAATAAAAAAGCCGTCATTTATATTTTCCAGGATACCAGTGATTCTTTTATTTAATATGCGGATATCTCTGTCTGACTGCCTGCGGCCAACAGTCCTTCTTTCAGCAGACTGTTCCAGCGCCTGTGACAATTCATCAAAAATAATATTATCAATTGTCAGCTGTTCTGCTTTTTCCATTATATTTATCATCATATAACACCACCGTTCATCAAAATTTTCTGCTGTTTATCGTTCAATATATTGATGTAATTTACCTTCAGATAATTTGTCGAATTCTAACAAATATTATAATTTTTAAAATATCTTTAAAAAAATAAATGGCTTCGTTCCAGCAATGGAACCTGCCATTTTTGTAAGTCCGTTTTTTCCGTGTTACCGGTTTATTTATCGTCCAGCATCAGCCTGTTCTTATAATTCCAGGCCAGGACCGCCTCTGCAAATTTCACCATTTTGCTGGTCATATTGCCGCCAACATTGCCGTTCGCCCTGGAAGGCAGATCCCCCTTGTCCATATTTTCATAATCAGGCAAACCCAGTTCAGCGGCCATCTCATTTCTAAACTCTTCCAAAGCCGGTGATACATATGGCTCAAGCTCTCTTGGAATCATACCCGTAGATATGTTTTTAATCAAATCAGGAGCATCATTTTCAATTATTGTCAAATCCTGAATCAATAGGACACCCCCTTAAACAAACATTTTATTTTTATTTTTTCAAACATGAAACATAATTATGTTAGCAATATTTATATCAACTGATAAAAACGATCAAAACCGGGGACTTAAAATGAAAAAATGGATTTATTTAATATTTACAGCCGTCCTGATGTTTTCGCTGACGGCGGTGCTTATCAAAGTCCAGCCTCCACAGGGCAAGTATATTTTCAGTAAACCCTTCTATGAAAACGATGCTTTTGCAGTTTATGAACAAAAAGGCCAATACCTTATAGTAAATAAAAGCCGGGTAAATGAGCAGCTTTCTGTACCGGCCGGCGGCAGCGCCATTCCGGCGGAGGTAACCCCGATAAAAAACAAACCGGCCGGGGAACTCCCCCTGCATGGTGTAACCATATCATGCGGCGTTAAAATCACAAGCGGCAGGAATGTTTATATAGCGGGCGCTGTGCCGGAACTGACGCTTCTGGCCTCCTACCCGGCGCCTGAAACAGCCGGCGACTGGATCATAGTGGATAAAAACACAAACATACTTTATTTTTATATGGACGGTGAACTCTATAAAAGCTACCGGGTCGCCACCGGCAAGGAACCCCATCTCACTCCTGAAGGCAGCTTTACCATTATGAACAAACTTGGCGATGAAGACCTAAATGAAGCCCTGGGAATAAGGTGGATGGGACTGGGCGTGCCTTTTGAAAACGACAACAGGTCAAAAACAGACCACAGGGCGCCCGAAGGCTTGAAATACGGAATTCACGGCACTGATAAACCGGATTCAATAGGAAGCCATGCCTCAGGAGGCTGTATCAGGATGAGCAACCAGGATATCATTGAGCTTCACCGCCTGGCGAAAGTAGGAACCCGGGTGGATATTGTTGAGGATATCCACGGGAAAACGTAAAAGACGGCTTATCATTGCCGTCTCAGTTTGCAGACAAAGTGCCCATGGTGTTGAGAACCTGCTTGGCTCCTGTGCTCCGCGTCGAGTAAACTTCGCGCTTGCTTCGGGCTCAATTGGACCGGCCTTCAACTCGCCATCCAGGCGATGAAGACCTTTCGCGGACATCCTGTCCGCTTATCCAATTTCGCACCTCAGCTTCGCTTAGTTTACTAAACGACGCTGCGCAATGGAGCAGCAGGTTTCAACACCATGGACTTTGCAGGATGTTGACACTCTGACGGTGTATCCAAAAGCATTTACCTTACTGCCGCCTGTTTTTCAGCCACCTGGTCATTGATTAAATCCCGGGCCTCAGCGATAGACACAGCCACCCCCCTGCCCCTGTTACCGCTGTTATTATCCTCTTTCAGGCTGCCAAATATCACGCCCACAACCTGGCCGTCCATATTATACACCGGGCTGCCGCTGTTGCCGGGGTAGATGGGTGCGTCAATACTGAAAATTTTCCCTTGCCTGTCCCTGATTTTCAAATACTGCCCAACTTTTCCTTCAACCAGGATGTTATTCAGCTCCAGCGGGTTTCCTACCACCCTGATTTTATCCCCCGGTGACGGCAGCCCGGCAAATTCCACCGGCACCGCCGGGAGATTCTCCGCCTGCAGGGCGATCACGGCCAGGTCCGCTTCCGGCCGGCTTGACCAGCGGCCGGCCCCGTAGACCTTTCCGTCCGGAAATGTTATTGACATGCTAAGCGCGTCCT
>JAMPIU010000107.1 GCA_023667845.1 Dehalobacter sp.
GTTTTGGCTATTTTCGCTTCCTCCAACAGCGTGGGGCTGTAGCTCAGTTGGGAGAGCGCTTGAATGGCATTCAAGAGGTCAAGAGTTCGATTCTCTTCAGCTCCACCACAGATGATTTTTTCAAGGGTTAGTCGAGCGATCGGCTAACCCTTTCTTGTTTGTATCACTTGTTAGAGATACCTAGGCACTTCAAATCATGGCTACTCTCAATAAAGACATTTTCTTCTACCATGTCATGAAGACGGCCGGCACAACGGTTGTGCGGCTCCTCGAACAGGCTTATGGCGCGGATGCGTCATGCCCGCTGCCCACCCACGAAAGCGCGGACCCTCAGCCCTTCTTCGGCAAAGTATCCTCACCAACTCCGCTCATCATTTCAGGGCACCCGGATCAATTGTTCGACCTATGGAAGCTTGCGGAGCAGCGGAGTCTTCCCCGGGCGAAGATGACCTTCCTGCGGCACCCGGTGGATCGCTACCTCTCGTGCTACTACTTCATACGCCGCAGCCACTACGTGCAAAAACACGTGGGCTCTTTCGATCTCGATCTCGAGCAAGCCTTGTCGTGCGATGACCGCAGGCTGGCCGGGAACATGATGACAAAGGTGCTCTCATCCCTCGGCACAGCGCGGGACTACAGGGAACCGGCCACGAAACAGGACCTGCTTCAAGCCGTCGAGAACCTCAAGGCCATGGATTTCATCGGATTGGTCGAGGAGTTCGACCTGAGCTATGCCCTGCTGGCGCACGAATTCGGCTTCGTCCCGCCCTGCGTCACCAAGTGGAATGTGAACGCCAAGTACGAAGGCAGAAATGAGATCTCGCCCAAGCTGGAGAGACAGATAAGGATCAAGAATCTGTTCGATTACGAACTCTATCAATTCGCGGTCGAGTTGTTTCGAGCCAGGGTTGTTGAAGCTGGAGAAGACTTGGCTCAGTTGCTCACGCAAATCAAGACGTCAGACCGTGTATACATGGTGAAGCAGCAGACATGAGGTCGTAGACATATTGAAAGCCTTCGGTTCGTTGTGCAACACGGCCATGCGCAGCCGCGTCTGCATGTTGATGTCATTCGGTTGCGGGCTCACGGGGATGAGCTTGAATGGCATTCAAGAGGTCAAGAGTACGATTCTCTTCAGCTCTACCACGAAAGATGCTAAAAGGGACCGAGTTAACTCGGTCCCTTTTTGTTTTTCTAGCCATTTCAATGCAATATTTCCGAATTAGTTACAATTGGATTAATTATGCCAAGATATTTTGATCTAACATTGTCGCTTCTTATTTCTTGCTTTCTCACAGTAAGTCTCATTTTCCTTACACAAGGCAATTCACCGCATATTCTGTCTATGGTTTCTTACGTCTTTTTTTACTTACTTGTTTTCCTAATAACCTTAGCAGCTATTCGTATACATCAATTCTTTTCCAAAAATAAGTTCTCTAAAAATAATCTTCAGGAATATAAAGAGAATTGCGCGGATTCTCCAATATTCAATCCGGCTGATGATATCTTCGAAAGGAAGTATTTTGCAAAGAAGATTGCAGATGAATTGCTCAGGGAAGAACCAACAAGTAATATAGTTATCGCAATTGAAGACGATTGGGGAAGTGGCAAAACTAGTTTAATGAATATAATTAGGTTCTATTTACTAGAGGGCTCTACTGAGTCGATAGTAATAAACTTTAATCCATGGTCAATCATTTCTTTAAACGTACTTGCAGAGAGCTTCATTTCTAAACTTATTTGTGCTCTCGGAAAGGAAAAAGAAATTCAAAATGAGCTTGCTGACTTTTTAGGAATCATTTTGCGGTTTAAATATTCAGCACTCGATGTACATGAAATTAAATCAAAGCTTTTCCCTGCAGCTAATTTGTCTAGTAAAGACTTGGTAGAGTTCGACACCAAAAGGCACCATATCAACCAATTGCTCCAAGATTCATGCAAGCCTATCTTCATATTTATTGATGATATTGATCGACTAAATCCAACTGAAATAAGAATGCTATTTCAACTTATTAAGGCTACATGCAATTTTAGTAATTTAAAATATTTAGTCGCTTATGATCCTATACCTGTTCAAAAAGCCTTGAGCTATGATGACAGTTATGATGGTCGCAAGTTTTTAGAAAAAATTGTCCAACAGTCTTATACTCTTCCGCATCTAAATTATATACAGCGCAAGAATTACGCCAACTCATTATTCAAGAAAGTCTTGGCAATTAATAATGAGTCGATAAGACCTTACGAAGAAGAAATTATAACCAGTGGAATTAACCTAATCGCAAGGAATCTTGAAACTCCAAGAGCTATCCTTAGAGTGGTGCATAACTTCAAGTTATCATTATCAATAAGAGAAGATGTGAATATAGGAGACATCCTATCTTTTGAGTTACTTCGCTTCATGTTTCCTTTTTCAGTGAAGGCTATTGCAGAGAGGCAAAGGCTTTTTTGTATAAATCACCAGCCTGTTGATCAGGACTATTCTGATATTGTATCCGAACATATTAATATTAAGAATACACCAGGCGAAGAATACCTAAAATATTTAGTTAAGCATAATAACCTAGATGAAAATTTATCCCATTCCTTTAGCCAGATTATGGGAACCATCTTTCCTAACATTATAAATGTTCATTGTGATGTCGACGAGGGCATCAGATCATGTAGAATTTACACCTCGAATGCACTCCAAGCCTTACTACTTAAGGCGTCAGGTGAGCATACTTTCTCTACGCAATTAATTAAAACTTTTCTAAATGTACCAAACAAGAGGGAATCAATTCTTAAAGAGATAGAACTAAAATACTCGGTATCAATACCGGTATGGATTTCTCATTTAAAAAGTTTTGTACCAGACGGCGGAAATCAAATAGATGATCTCATTCATAATTTAATGCAATTTTCGTTAAAAGTGTTTAATAATATGAATATAGATTGCAGTAATGAGACTTCTAGTCTTGCTATCCATGCTATTAAGCACGTTAATCCACCGTCGGATAAGCCGACCATTCTTGAAAACATCTTTATGTATAAGTATGATATTGCTGTCCAAGAAGGTATATTGCTAGATATGCTCGAAAATCTTGGCGTTTTTAACCGTGGTAAACTATACCCAGATAAGATAGTAGAGGAAAATTATTACAACGAGTTTAATATTACAACAAGCTTTGCAACTAGATTGATGAAGATTTGGCTGGCACATGCCGAAGAGCTCTTGAATGACGAGTGTTCACTTTCAAATCAGCCAAATTTTCTTAGTATTCTTTTTAGAATAGGGCAACTCGGTTCATTTGATAAAGTCCACAAGTTTGTAGAGAGGATTGTCCTCCCAAAAGAAAATAATATGAAAAGATTTATAGAGTTGTTTGACAATTCTGCACCGCAAGGCATCGACGCTTTGCTCGGACCAAACCTGGATCAGTTTATGTTTACAATAAGGGATAAGGCTGCTTATAAATCCTTCATTAGCCAATTAGAGCGACATAGTATTATTTCAAAAATTAAGTAGCTAGCGGTATTGATTCGTATTTGCTTTAGGTATGAGCGATCCTTTATTTGTACTGGTCTTTTGCCATTCAATTCGGATCCTCTTAAGTAGCTAAGTAAGCTATTACCGCACATAAAGATCAAGATTGCTCATATAATTCTTACCTGCCTGCCCACCCGCAACCTCAAATCCTTCCGCGACCCTGTTCAAAAACCAGCTTCCATTCAATAAATTCATGGCATTAGCCTGCTCTCTTTGGAGCCGGGGCTGTGCAAGCTGTACGTCCCCTTCAAGGACGAGCAGATCGTCGACACTCGGTGCGGAGCGCTGCACGGCAGGGCCATCTCCACGCGGGTCGACACGTGCGGCGGGTTCGCGGTCTTGAACATGTGCAGCATCACGGACAGGCTGTCGACCATCGGCCTGCGCGTGGACTACCTGAAGCCCGCCTTCGGCGGCGACCGACGCGCGATGCCGCTCTTCAGTAAATCTTCCGCTTCGAAAATGAAGCACCCAGCACGTTGAACGTGTTCTCCACGATGAACAGCGCGTGATCGTCATTGGTGAAGACGATCTCCTCCAGCTTTTTGAGCTGCACGTTGTTGACCACGGTCATGAGGATGTCCTTCTCGCGGCCCGAATACGCTCCGTAGCCCTTTATGTACGTCGCGCCCTGGCGCAGCTTGTCCATGATGTCGCGGGCGATCTCGCGGTTCTTGTCCGAGACGATGAACACGCTCTTGCGCTGGGAGAACATGGACAGCACGTATTCCACACCCACGCTGGTGATGAAGACCATGATGAGCGAGGCGATGACCAGGTCCACAGGCAGAGCCGTCAGGGCGAAGGCGAACAGGATCAGGTTGTAGGCGAAATAGAGCTTGCCGATGCCGATGTTGTAGCGCTGGAAGAGCAGCACGGCGATGACGTCCAGGCCGCCGTTGGAGCCGAGCGAGCGCAGCACCAGGCCCGCGCCCATGCCGACCAGTGCGCCGGAGG
>JAMPIU010000108.1 GCA_023667845.1 Dehalobacter sp.
TTACCATTGTTGATGCTTACAGCAATCGGAATCAAAAGATGGTCTCCGGCGATAATCGTTCTGATGTTGATTATTTCTGTGTTCCATTACTTGATTGGCGCACTTTTCATGGTTTATGTCTAAGCACGATTTCCTATTATGGGAGGCTGGTAAATGATCATCGGGGCGAAAAAAACTGGTAACCTGTTACCCATAAATTCTGCTACGTGGATTGGTATTTTGACCTTTGCTATCCTCATCGGTTTTGTTGCTTTGGTATTGTCAAGTCATGGGTGGAATCCGCAAGCCTTCATTTTGAAAACACCCGAAGACCTACCAGATGGTCAAACATGGGGTGTAGGATATGATGGCCGTTTCGCTTATGCAATATCTGCGCATCCGTGGGGCTCTGTAGAGGATTTAGATCAACCGGGATTCCGTTATCAGAGAATCGTGTATCCTTTGCTCGTAAAACTTCTTAGCTTTGGAAATATTGGTTTTATTCCCTGGGTTATGATAGGCGTGAATATTATTGCTTCTCTTATCGTTAGTGCATCTCTGGCAACGCTTATTTCGTATAGAAGGTTATCCTCCAGTTGGTTGTCATTGGTTTTTATTTTGTCGATAGGCTTTTTGCTCTCGATAAGAATGGATCTGAATGAGCCACTAGCATATGCATTTGGATTGTCTGGTTGGGTGGCTTACGAAAAGAAACGATCATATTTGGCTTATATACTTTTTGCATTGTCGGGGTTAACAAAGGAGGTAGGTCTATTGTTCCCGGCGGCATTTGCACTGTGGGAATTTATTAGAAAACGATACCGCCATGGTCTCGCGCTTATATTTTCCGGAATCCTGCCATATCTTCTCTGGTATTTGGCCTTATTTGTAATTTTTGGAACTTCTTCTGAGCAGATTGAGAAGAGCAGGCTAAGCCTTTTTCCTCTCTCAGGATTGCGGTTCATTGAGGATCCGGTAAGCATTATTATTCTATTCTTATGGGTAATTTTGCCGGCATTGTTGGCTGGCTTATTAGCGATCATTGATTTCATCCGGATTTCTCCAGCAGCCGAGAACGATAAAGCTCTTTTCTTTCTTTTATCTCAAGTGGCGCTAATCTCTGTTCTGCCAACTCCGACTTGGGAGGATCCGCTTGCAATATTGCGTTTTGGAATGGGCTTGATTGCAGCGATATTGATATGGCTGCCTGGCCGACATCCGAAATTGTTACCCTTTTTCGCGGGATTGTGGCTGCCATCTGGTGCTTTGTTATTTGTTGTACCTGGTATGGTTTTCTAATCTAATGACGATGACCATACTATGAACACAATACCATTAAAAGGATGAGATTATTTCCCCATTGCAAGGCTGATCGCGGTGACTTACCTAAAAGTTTTTCATGACCACCATCATTCATTCATCCTCAAATCTAATTCGGAGAAGTCTAGCTATATTGAACCAATCATTATTGGTCTGGGACCGTCCGATTCCGGCAGCAATGATCTCAGCGGTAATCTTTGGCAGTATCTATTACACCGGGCGCCAGCCATATGGGCTTTCACAGTATCCATATTTCAATTTTCTGGCTGATGCTTTTCTTCACAATCAGTTATATTTGCGTTTAATTCCTGAAACTACACTCGATCTTTCGTTTTTTAATGGAAGATATTATCTTTACTGGGGCCCTGCTCCTGCTTTACTGGCGTTGCCGTTGGTTTTTCTGTTCGGGCCTCAGGTAAGCGATGTTCTGCAGTCCATTTTGTATGGCGCATTCAATGTGGGTTTATTCTCAGTTTTCTTGCGACTTTTGAGTGAGAAGGAAATATTACAACTTACTCGAGCACAAAGAGTTCTTCTCACAATATTCTTTTCGCTCGGGACACCATTTACCCCTCTTCCAGCAGTAGGAACGGTATGGTTTCTGCTGCAGCTTGTATCTCTAATGTTCGTTTTACTGGGTTTCATTGCCGGATTTTCTTTACATGGTCGGAAAGCCTTTTTTTGGAGTGGTATGGCGGCTGCTGCACTACTGCTTTCTCGTCCAACTGCGGCTCCATCATTCATTTTTTTGGCCTGGAATTTGTTGCATAGATTTTGGAAAATTGAAAGAAAGGTTTTGATGGGTTATTGCGTAGCGGGATTAAGTCCAGTAGCCGCAGGTGTAGGTCTAATCCTTATATATAATTATTTCCGGTTTGGTAATCCCTTTGAAAATGGACTGAGTTACCACTTAATGGGACCCGCGTTCCAAGTGCTAAGTGCCAAGCATGGTCAGTTCAGCCTACAGTACGTACCAACTAATCTTTTCTATAACTATTTTTTCTACCCTATCGATTTTGCGGATCTTACAATTCATCCATACGGGGGTAGCCTCTTTTTACTCAGCCCGCTCTTTTTCGCGTCATTCTTTACGCTTTGGTTGGAACGCCGTGATGTAAATACTTGGGTTTTACTTCTGTCGATTTTGATTGGTAATATACCTATGCTCCTACTTATGGGGCCAGGAGTTACTCACTATGGCTCCCGGTATGCCATAGATTTTTTTATTCCCCTCTTTCTACTAACTGCGAAGGGTATAAAAAATATTCCGTTCGCAATGAATTGTTTGCTCCTATTAATTTCCATTTTTCATTTTCTTATCGGTTCCATTGCATTTGCAAGAGTTTTTTAGATTCGAGACCTGATTGTGGTTTGGTGCTACCACAGGCGTAATCTTTACTAATCTTTTGGATTCTTACTCACAAACTAGTCTGTATATAAGAATGGATTTGAACCAGGTATCATGGCTACAATAACCAAAGATCTTCCTCATATCCATCAGATTTTACAAAAATATCTCCACCGTTTGTTGCTCACCTGGGAGAGTCCAGTAAAAGCGGTGAGTCTGGCTGCAGCAATCTTCCTCGGGATATCCGCCACCGGAGGCTCTCCCTGGCGTTTGTCGCAATATCCTTATTACAATTACCTTGCCGACGCTTTCCTACATGGGCAGCCTTATCTCCGACTGCTGCCAAATGAAACTCTGGATCTCTCCTTGTTCAATGGTCAGTATTATTTGTACTGGGGACCAGTACCTGCGGTTCTGGCTATGCCACTTGTGGCAATATTTGGGCCGCAAGTCAGTGATGTCATTCAATCCATCTTCTTCGGAGCGGTGGATGTTGGCTTATTTGCTGTTCTGTTGAGGTTGCTAAACAAGAACCGTGTGCTAGAGTTATCCCCACGGTTTCGCGGCCTGCTGGTTTGCTTTTTTACTTTGGGAACTCCCTTTACAACCCTGCCAGCGGTCGGAAATGTGTGGTTTCTCTTACAGTTAATAAGCCTGATGCTGGTATTTCTTGCCTATCTAGCCGGGGTGTCCCTTCATGGCAAGCGGGCCTTTTTTTGGAGTGGGGTGGCCGCTGGCGCCGTGCTTCTGTCCAGGCCGACAGCGGCGGCTTCGTTGATATTCTTAGCCTGGTATTTACTTAGACAACACTGGCATGAGAGCAAAAAGTCTTTAATCGGTTATTGCATTCATGGCTCCATACCAGTGCTTGTGGCAATCTCTGTGTTTCTTCTATACAATTTTGTTCGTTTCGGTGATCCTCTGGAAAATGGAATCAGCTATCACCTGATGGGTGAATCTTTTAAAAGTGTCAGCGCCAAATACGGTCAATTTAACATACACTATATACCGGGTAACATCTTCTATACATATCTTCTTTACCCTATTGATTTCACCAAGCTCTACATTACCCCTCTTGGAGGCAGCTTATTTTTGCTCAGCCCCTTGTTTTTCGGTGCACTAATCACGCTTTGGATTGAGCGGAGATCAATAAACACCTGGATTCACTTCATCTCGATTATCATTGGAAATATCCCCATCTTGCTACTCATGGGTCCGGGTGTTTTCCAATTCGGCCCAAGATATACTCTGGACTTCTTCATCCCATTAATTATCTTAACTGGAATCGCAATCAAAAGGTGGCCATTTATTCTTAACGGAATATTGCTTGGAATTTCGATATTTCATTACATCATCGGTGCGTTATTATTTGCCCAAGCTTATGGTATTTAAGCTGTATCAGAGACAACGAATTGGCACTGTTTCATCGAACCACAGGAGAAAAATCTACTAATCGGCTAGAGAAGTCTGTGATTTCTCCCATTGCACTTGGGTCTGCTACTGGCATTAGTGTGGCATGCTTCTTTTTAATGGGTGGTTATGATGCCTATGAGGTATTTTTTACTAATGAAATCCAGACGGTTCCGGCATGGGTCCATTTAATTACAGTACCCATCGGTAGGGTTCCCTGGCCTACCTCCTGGGTTTTATTAAGCTTTATAACGCTGCTCTCAGCCATCTGGGCCAAGAATCAACTGTCCGGACGATGGTGGCTGATGGTGTTCTCAGTCCCTATGCTGTGGGAGCTTTGGTCTGGCCAGATTGAGTGGTTGCCTGTTCTTGGAGC
>JAMPIU010000109.1 GCA_023667845.1 Dehalobacter sp.
TATCCATATCAAAGAAAATGCTCTCTTCCAGATCCATGTTTAAGGCAATCTCGGCATCTCCAAGGCTGTATGTTTTAAAAAGATTTTCAATGAGTTTTTTTATGTACGGAGAAAAGTTTAGTGTTTCGAACCCTCCACCTTTGTACAATTCTTCATGGATAAGAGCCATAGATATAACTCTGTCCTGGCTCTCTCTGAAGGCTTTGAGAACTTCCAATTCCTTAATATTCTCTCGGTTTCTGAACTGTTCAGCCTGAAGATCCAGCAGAGAGGAAATTACCTGAAGGTTATTCTTTATTCTATGGTGGATTTCCTTTTTACGAGCGGTCTCAATATTTGAAAGAGCTTCTTCAGCTTTTTTGCGTTCGGTAACGTCAATGTCCATCACAAGGATCATAGGAGAACCGTCAATATCGGTAAACGGAAAGTCGTAGGAATCAATTATGCTTCCGTCCGGGGTGTTAACTTCCCAATGTAGAGACTGACCTGTTTCAAGCACTTTGTAAGATTCGCAGAATTCACAAGGCTTAGTGAGCCCATAGCGATATTCATAACAGTGCCTACCATTTGATTCTCCGAACTTTTCGCGGAAACTTCGGTTGGCAAAGGCAACATGGTAATCTGGTGTTAATAAACATATCATTGCTGGAAGCGTTTCCAGCACATCAAAAAGTCGCTTCCGTTCAAACTCGATAGCTTCAGCAACCTTAATACGCGCTTCGCTATCTTTAAGCGCCTCCTCAGTCCGTTTTCGCTCGGTTATGTCAATTTGCACGCCGTCCCAGATAGTCCGCCCATCAGGCAGTCGACGGGGCCGAGAGTGCAACTGCATCCAGCGAATCTGACCGTCGGGCAGCTGCATAGGTGTTTCCATATCGAAGTCTGACAATTCGCGGGCGCTTTTTGCCTCAGCTTCTAAGAGCCGTTCAAAATATTCCGGTGGGATTTGCCGGTGCAGTGTACCCGGATCGCGCAGTACATCGGATACACTGACACCGTTGAGTCGCTCGATGCCTGCACTGAAATACAGGAAACGGACACTGCCATCGTGCTTATAAGCATATTGATAGACTGCACTATCCGGCAGGTTGTCACTCAGGAGACGCAACCTTTCCTTGCTCTCGCGTAAAGCTTCCTCTGCTCGCTTGCGCTCTGTAATGTCCTGGACTATTCCCGCCATCCAACGAAGATTTCCAGTATAATCTACCTGGTGCCTTCCTGCTGCCCAAATCCACCGGATTACACCGTCCACTCGCCGGATACGACACTCGAAACTCCAATCGCCACCCGAGGTTATGGCCTTCTGGTATTTTTCGTCCACCATCGCTCGGTCCTCAGGCAACACGTGGTTGAGGAACATTTCGTAGGTCCACTTCGGGAGAAGTTGCTCGTAACCGAAGATGCGGTCGTGCTCGAGTGATCGATGGGGAGAATCATGATTCACTAGGTCGAGATCCCACGCGCCGGTGTGTATGGTTTCGAGTGCGAAGTTCAACCTCTTTTCACTCTGGTGCAGTGCCTCTTCAGCCAGTTTTCGCTGGGTAATGTCATTGAAAACAACAGCTACTTTTCTGCTGCCTTCATCCCCAAAACGCGAAGCGTAGACGTCAAACCACCGATCAAGTTCTTCAATCCGGTTTTCTAACCTGACTGGCTCGCCAGTTATTACTACCTGGCTGAAGCTCTCGAGCCAATAATCTTCGAAATTAGGGAGAAGTTCACGAGCTCGCTTACCTACGACATCCTTAAGTCCTGTCATCTTCTCTTGCGATGGATTGGCTTCAAGAATCCGATGATCCACTGCTTTTCCACTCTCATCGAAGATTATCTCGATAATATTGAAGCCTTCGTCGATTGAATTGAACAGCGAACGATATTTCTCTTCAGAAATCCGCAAGGCTTCCTCGGCTCTTTTACGTTCGGTAATATCCTTTGCAATCTCAAACCGCACATCTCTGCCATCCGGCCACTTAATGATCCGGTCCATGATCATAAAATACCGATCCACTGCGGGGTTATAATACTCCCAATGGTAGGGCTTGTCCCTCTCCTTTAAAATAATTGGATTGGTGCAGAAATCGCAGGGAAAATCCCTCTCCTGAAACTCCCGGTAGCAAATCCCTCCCACGAGTTCGCCATCGAATTTCTCCTTCATTGCCTTATTTGCGTAAAGTACCTCGTAGGTGTATGGATCAGTCACATATACCGCATCGTCGATGCCATCGAAAATGGACAAGAGCTGCGATCGCTCGAAAGCCAACATCTCCTCAGTATCCTTGCGATTGGTGATGTCCTGAGTTATGCCGAAACCGCCGAAAAGCGTGCCATCGTTGTCAAATTCAATATATGCCTTTTCACGTACCCACTTGACTTTACCATCTACAATAATGCGATGCTCAATGTCATATGGTTCTCCAGCCAATCCCGCTTTCCATTTCTTATCAACATATTTCCTGTCATCCGTGTGAATCCTCGAAAGAAAGGTCTCATAGGTTAAAGGAGTACCTTTTGGGATACCAAAGATACGATAAGCTTCATCGGACCATGTCAATTCATTTTTACGCACATTCAAACGCCAGCTTCCGAGATTTCCCACGGCCTGGGCGCGGTCAAGATCCTCACGATTCTTCTGTAGCGCATTAACTAGAGAATCGCGTTCTGCCAGCGACTGAGATAGTTTGATATTGCTGTAACTTAGCTGTGAGATCATGTTAGCAAGCTTAGTGAGGAATACCATGCTTGCATCTACAGCCTCTTTGCTCAACCGCGGAACTTTTTCAAGCGCCTTTATGTATTCCTCTTCATCGAAGCCGTATTTTCTGGCCTGGGATCGGAAAAGCTCATAGTCCAGAGGCTCATTATCAAAAAAAAATTGACCGGAGAAGATATTGCCAACATGCTGACAGCCCACTATGATGGGAGTCGCTATGTCCCATATATTGTTTTTGCACTTGTACAGTTTAAATTCTCCAGGGAAAATGCCTGCGGACAGCTCTGTGTCACTTTCTATACAGTGTTTGCAGGTTTCTGGGTGAATCCTATGGAATTTGGTGCAGATATCCTGCCATCCAACACTTACCAAAACATTGCCTTTGAGATCGACTAGGGCCATGGTAATGTGAGTAAATTTATAAAAGTCATCCATAAGGGACTGAATCTCTTGGGAATCAATGATATTAGCAAGTTCCAGTTTACTCCTCTCCCTAGTTTCAGTTTCCTGAAATTTTTCTTCAAAATTCATCCTGTCACTTGTGTCAAGTCCATAAATGTTTATGCATCCTTCTTTGAGTATAGGGTAAAACGCTAGCGGATATACTCTTTTTCCTACTGTAACTCACATTTTTTCCGGACTATTCAGTGAAATTACCCTTTGTACAAAATCCTCAGTATAGGCAGGTAACTTTTCTTCAGCTACGCCTAAATTATGCAGTAATGGCTCACTCACTTCATTTATTTGAAGAACAGTTCCATCCTTATATACAATAAGCATAGGACTTGGATTCGTTGCCATAAATTGATCTACTTTTGTTTTCATTTTTCCCATCAGGCTCCTTTTCTTTGACGGCAACTTGCTTATTGTTGTTGACTATTTAACGTAAAAGTGTCTATGGCAACTACTTATATAAATATAGTAGTTTTAATATTAATATGTTCATTTAAACCTTGAGTTAAAGAGGTCTTTATTTGTATTATCCATAAACTTCAAATTGAATAGCCGAAGAAGTTTTCATAAATTAATGTAAGTCTAAATATATAAAGTCAATAAAATTTAATTATTCAATCTAAAAGAGACAGATTCCTAACTATATACAAATAATAAATTTATTAAAAACTTTTTCGAATATGCAACATTACTGGTAAGAATGTACGTTTGTCAGAAGTCTGTTTTAAGATATAGATCTTTAATCTTCCTTTTTTTCTTTCAACTCCCTGAAATGAGTGCTTAAAATGAAAATCATTCTAAGCCTGTTACAGCCAATTCTCAACTACTATAGATTTCTCAACTACCATAGGAGTTAACATGCACTCAGTAAAAGAAATTTAGCTATAAGCTTTTCAAAAAGCTTGTATTTATGTCACATTTTGACCTTTCGAAAATTCCTTAAATACTTGGGATATATCCAGCAGGGTCAAGGGCTCTATATTTAGAGTTCAACATAGAGGAGGACTAAATATTATCAAGAGTGAACAAGTCAACATGCGAGAGTTGCCCAGCCAGGCCAAAGGCGATAGGTTCAGAGCCTATTCTCGTAGGAGTTCGTGCGCTAAAATCGCATCTCTTGCACTTAATTTGAGAATCTTCAAGACGACTATCTTTTTCAGTCATGAACCTTCGCTCAGGTTTGGAGGAATCAGGTCACATTATTGCGAAAAGTTAATATGAGAAAAGTTATATCCAAGCCTCACGTTTACGAAAGGCATGAAAAAAACAT
>JAMPIU010000110.1 GCA_023667845.1 Dehalobacter sp.
CCGCCCCGCCAAGTTTGTTTTTCTCTTCAGTTACCTTTTGTATGAAGGCATCAAAATCTTGAGGATCAAAATTAACATTGGTCACTGTGGCAAACAGGCTCTGCATCACCAAAGCATCTGTTTCCGGTGCAGTTTTCTGACCGGATGCCGCTCTGGCCAATCCAATCAGAGTACAAGTAAGCTCATCATGCTTATTAGCCACTTCCGGTTTCTTTCCGCAGACCCCTGCGTTCGTGCATCCTTTTCCGCCGGCAGTTTGTTCACATTGAAAACAGAACATTTGAGACATACAAATTTACCTCCTCTATATTTTGTTTTTAATCGTGGTCTTATTTTTTTAATCATACGTAAAAAACTGCCAGAAATCGGTATCCAAGGTTACAAAAATCAGATGCCATTTTCTTAATATTCTGATAATACTTAATCCGCCATATCCGCAGTTGTATTCTCTCTTTGAATTATGGAATCATCGTTGAAATTGATAGCAAATTAATTGTGGATAATTGTGTGAATATTGTGAATTATATATACGCAATACGCTTGTCTAATTCATGGAATCAATGGCAATATGTTCGGAGGATCGTGGGTATTGCTAAGATGGTATGACGGAAGAAAGGGTGATGCGTATTACTCGATGTTTATGATGATTTCTCAATAATCTCTTTGAACAAGAGAACCAAATTCGGATCAAACTGCGTTCGGGAACATGATACGATTTCCTTGATTGCCTCAGCTTCAGACAGTGCTTCACGATACGGCCGGTCATTTGTCATCGCATCAAAGGTATCAACAATACTTAAAATTCTGCATTCGATCGGTATCTCCCCTGCTTTCAATCCTAAAGGATAACCTTTTCCGTCCCACCTTTCATGGTGTTTCAGAATCAGGTGTGCAATACTCTTTAATTCTGAGGATTCGGCCGCAATTCTTTCCCCGATCCCGCAATGCGTTTTCATGACCTTCCACTCCTCCTCGTTCAGCTTGGAAGGTTTACACAGGATCCTATCTGGAATTCCCACTTTACCGATATCGTGAAATTTGGTAAGCAACCTGATCCGGTCGAGTTTACTTTGAGGCAGCCGCAGCGCTACACCCATTTGGGTTGCAAGCTCACCCATCCGTTCCGCATGGCCCTCGGTAATATAGTCCTTCGCTTCCAGCGCTCTCATCAGGGTCTTGACCAAATCGTTCCGGTTGCTGGATTCCTTCAATAATTTATTTTGATACATGTTGTTATTTGCTTCCTGAAACATCCATTCTGTATTGACAATACCTGTCTTATGGAAAGAATAGCCCGAAGACAGCGAGATCTTCAATGCATCTGTTTGTTCATTATATTTATGCAGCATTTTATTCATCTGTTTAAGTTGCTGCTCAATCTCCTGGCTGGAGAGTCCCTCGACAATCACGCAAAATTCATCTCCGCCAATACGGGCGATATACCCAATCAATCTGAAGTGGTCATGAATAATCCGGGCTACGGATACAATCACTTCATCCCCTTTCAGATTTCCAAAAGTATCATTAATAATTTTCAACCCATCAATATCAAAGAGCAGCACGGTGAGCTTTTCGAAGCCTTTTCCACGGAATTCAGCCAGTTTGTTGATTAAACAGTGCCGTTTATATAGCTTTGTCAGGCTTTCTCTTTCCGCCATCTCCCTTAACTGCATTTCCATTAGGGTTCTTTCGGTCATATCCCGAACCAGTATTAAGATTTCATTAATCTCTGAGATGTGAATTCGCGATTCAAAATAGTAGTCCCGTCCCTGGTACTTTAACCTAAAATCACAGGTGACCATCTCCCGTTTCTGAACAACCTGATAAATTGCCTCCTGTAATCTCCGAACAATTTCGTTATTCCTTAAGATCTCTAGTGTTAAAGGATCGTCCTTTTTATTGGAGACGGCAAATGGCGAAATATGGCCATCTGAATCGCTGACCAGCATAATGTCCTGAATCGCGGCCATCAAAGCTTTGTTCCGAATATTAATATGCTCAAGATCCAATAACTTTTCCTTCAGCTCGGGATAGTAATTTTTGCGAATCGAATTTTCCCCGAGACCAATGATGGCTTGCCTTGTTATTTTTCCCTCATTTAAAGCATTGTAATATTCTTTCATAAATTGCTTTAACCTCTTGCTTCGTGAGTTTTTTTGGGTTAATGGCAAACTGAGATACATCTGCTGCCGTTCCAGCCGTACTCGGGATACAAATCAGCGGCGGTCCCGGCAAATTGACTTCATCGACACCTTCATGATCCAGAATATTTCCGCCGTTGGCTACCAGTATGCTGATGCACTTCGCGCAATCCATGACACTACCGCCGCCGATAGCGATAATGAGATCACAATCCCGATCCAGAAAGGCTTTGCTCCCCAACGCCGCTTCATAGTCTTTGGGGTTCTCAGTAACGTCATCAAAAACAACATAGGGGACTTTGATGGTTACAATTCAACTATTTTTACCTTATCAGAATATCTCAATAATCTAAACATTCTGTCATTTCAAAGGATTTGTATACTATTTCTACATAAGTTAAGAAATTCCTACTATTCGACAAATTTTTTCAAAATATGCGGGGCATTAGATTTGGCTATCGGAGGTGTCAGCCAGCCTTTCCGGGCAGGCATAAACAGTACCTTTGCCTCCTCTGACATAGCCGAGAAGTGTAATGTTATGTTCCCGGGCAAGCCTGATGGTCGCTGTTGTGGGCGTCGATTTGGAAACTACCACGGGTGCTCCAAGCCTGATCATTTTCATGAGCATTTCCGAAGTAAGTCTGCCGCTGATAAAAACCATGCCATTTGCGGCTAGCTCCATCTTGTTTGCCTTCATCAGTATTCCTGTCATTTTATCGAAGCAGTTGTGCCGGCCAATGTCTTCATTTAGCACTTCAAATCCGTCAGCGTAAAATAAGACACTGTGGACGCCGCCAATCGTATGAAAGATCTCAGACTGCTCAATGAACTTATCCATGATTGTCAAGATATTTCCTGCGGAAAAAGTGGATTTGTTCGTGCTGACGGCGTACTGCGTCTTTTTCAGCGGATTAATGTAGGTATAACACTTGCCACAGCCGGAAGTGATGCTTCTCAGACTTTCGCGTCTGTCAATGACGATTCCTTCTCTAAGTTCAATCAGCACTGCCAGCATTTTCTCATTGTATTCGATGCTTTCAATATCTTCATAAGAACCAATAACACCCTCATTATATAGAAAACCCAGGGCCAACTCCTCGTGGTGCCGGTTCAGACAGAGAACGGAAACAAGCTCCTGTCCATTGACTATCATTTTAAGGGACACTTCGGCGATGACCTTTCTCACCGCTTCTTTCATCACAATGGCATCATTTTCTCTTTGGATTTCTACTACCTCAAATTCTTCGTAGACGATTCCTTCGTCAGCAGCATTCATTGTTTACCCTCCTAGCAGTAATATTGCCATTTTATTTTACCACTAAAATAAGATTTACTGAAATTAATGGGGCATGATTCATGATCAATCCGAATAGATTTCAGTATATTTGCAAGGCATTTTATCAATAATAGAATAGACTTATGAAAGACTTCTTTCAGTACGAACATCAAGACATTGAGGCAGTCAGGTGGTGGAATAAAATCTGGATACTGACGGAATCATCGCAAAGCTCAACTGGTTTTACAGCCTGGAACTGAACCAGGTTGATCTTTATATGGCGCAAAGTAAATTGGTCGAAGATATCTATATCAGCAAAGTATTGGAACGGTCATCTTATATTGAACAGCAGCATGTCGATAACATTGCCGCCCAAATACGGAAATACGGTAGCGAACCGACCATTTTAGGGGATATTATTTCCCCGCTCCTGGGAAAGACCGCCGGGAATATCACTGCTGCGTTTGGAATAGTTTCCCTGCTAAAAGCCGATATTCTTCTGGAGAGAAAAGCAATGAGTGATTATAAAGACTTGATTTTAAAAATCGGAAAAGATCATACGTTGTTTTCTGTCCTGTGGGCCAATCTAGTTGACGAAGATCTGCACACGGCCTGGTTTTTAAATAAAGTTCAGGAACTAGAGGCCTGCCGCTAAATTCCTTATTTTTAGGCAGGAATCTTATTTCACTTAACACCTGCAGTCCGAATCTTCTTTATGATATTTACCAGCCCTTTACCGCCAAATACAAGCCATAACCCCAGAATAATCAATAATCTGGATGGCCGAGTTCACCAGCTGGCTGATAATTTCATGCCAAGCACTGCTGGTAGGAAGGTCCGACAAAACTGCATAAACGGTTAAAGCTGAAATCAGCGAAGAAATGGCATTGACGAGCAAGATCAGACCGGCTGTCGTCAGTACAATGATTTGAGCACTGTCAAGATCAAAGGCAGGGGACATCATGTCCTCCTTTTTCTCCTTCACGGGCTCAACCATGAAGCTCACGAGCTTCTCGGGAAAAATCCAGATTAAAACTCCGATCATGACCGGGAAAGCCATACTCCCCACTCCACTCAGGATGGTCTGTATATTCATTGGTATATAATAAAGGGTCACGGCAGAACTGAAAAAAATCGAGAGGTATAATGATCCAATATATTGAAAGCAAATATGAGTATTACACGCTGGATCGAGAAATTCCTTTAGAAAGAATGTCATATCCTGCCAAACTATGACAATCCTTGCTTTGCTTTAGTGCTTTTGGGTCATAAAAAAGCCAATCTTGCGACTGGCTTACAAGTGTACACCCAATAAATCTAAGACTGGCTTACAAGTGTACACCCAATAAATCTAAGACTGGCTTACAAGTGTACACCCAATAAATCTAAGACTGGCTTACAAGTGTACACCCAATAAATCTAAGACTGGCTTACAAGTGTACACCCAATAAATCTAAGACTGGATCAATAGGATTTACAAAAGTGAAAGTATCCGACCCGGCAAATAATAAACCGACGGCCCAGTTAAACTCATTGAGGACCAATGAACCGCTATCCCCGCCTTGATCAAAGGCAGTAACCATAATTTGATTCTTAAATTTAAGAATCCGTCCGTCATAATCCACATCAATAATGGCGTCTATTACTTGAACGATACCACTGGTCAAACCCGTCGTACGTCCGGATTTTTTCACCAGCATTCCTAATTGCGGCAGCGTTTTACCCTGGACAGTACCAATGCCAAGAATTTCCGGAACTACGAGGCCTTGTCTAAGTGGTTTCGCTACAGCAGCATCAACAACATTGAAACCGTTGTCTTTTAATGGAACATACCTGTAAAGTTTAGCAATTTTATCATTTCTCTTGGTCCCGCCATCCAGTGGTCCGGGCTGAAGGATTGGATCACCTTTTTTAGCTCGTTTGTCTTTACCATTCGTTGAATTGGCCAAGACATGATTGTTGGATAAAATCAGTTTTTTGCCTGTAAAATTGTCATAAACCACAACTCCAAGAGTTCCGGCTGTAATCTTATAGTGGCCGATGCTTACCCCTCCTGGCGCGGGCCGCCAGCTGGATTTGCGGGATACATTATCTTCAGCTTCCCCAATTGGCCCTTCTTCCTGAATTCTATGAGCAGAGACCTTCCCGACCTCGATAACATCGGTAACAAATCCTTCAATAGATTTTAGAACAACATGTCGTCTGATTAACTCCGTTTGCGTTACTTTCCGACTTACCATTACGACAATCGCCTTTTGATCAGTCAGTTTTCCTTTGACCTCTTTTAGTCCGTAGCCGATTCCCACCACATTGTTTAGCGAAAGAAGATAATCAATTGCTTTTTGACTAAGATATTTATTCATCTTAAGCTCTTAACCTCCCCTAATCGGCGCTTACCAATTAGTTAACCATATTTTGCTATATAGTATGGGAGGCTAAATTATAGTGTGACAAGCTTAGGCAGAGGCTAAAATGCTTTCCATGGAAATCTCTTCACTATTCGCTAGCGCTGTAGCAGTTTTGGAATGCTCATTGTTTAAGGTAATTCGTCCTTTCTTGGCTGGCATTCTTGCTTTCTGTCTGCCTGAGAATCCACTTTTTCTATTAAATCTCTGGAGAATTCGACGGATAGTTTCGTTTTACAGGTATTATTGTTTAATCGTTTATTATTGGCTCTATTAGCGTTATTTGTTTGTAGTTTATTGATCCTAGTTAGAAACATATAGAGGACATAAAACACAGCAATCATGATTATCCCGGCAATAAGTCCTGTTCCCTGCCCGGAGATAAATGGCATACTGATGATAATCATGATCAGACTCAGAAAAACAATCCAGCTAGAATAAGGGTATAAAGGCATCTGACACTTCCCTGATGGCGGACACCCATATTTTTTTCGAAAGCGTAAGTGAGTCGCCATAATTACCGCATACGTAAATAACAAAGCAAACCCACCAGAGCTTATCAAAAATAAGTACACACTTGGGAGCATAAGACCAATGCCCAATCCCGCAAGCATGGCTAAACCAGAAATCAGTATTCCCCGATACGGGACGTTTCTCCGGTCCTTTAACCACCTGGGTGCCTGGCCTTCTTCGGCAAGAGAACGCATCATTCTGCCCAGACCAAACATCGCTGCCAACATGGTAGAAAGTATCGCTGTTATGAGTACAAAGTTAATGGCGTTGCCCGCCCAGCTGATTCCCCATCTATCAAGCGCAGCTACCATGGGACTGAATTTTTCACTCAGACTGGAGGTCGGGATTAACGGAAGCAGCACAGCAATAGAGACAATATAAAATCCTACTAGAATTAATACTGTATGGGAAATTGCTTTGGGAATCGTTTTTGTTGGATTGTCAGCTTCCGAAGCAGCCAGTCCGATGATTTCAAAACCCGCATAGGAAAATATGACGATAAGCATACTCCCTGCTATCCCTTTTATTCCCGCCGGCATCAAAGGTTCCCTGACTAATTCTCCGACACCTATTTGGGAAACAGTCGAAAATAATCCCATGATTAAAAGTAAGGCGATGATAATAAACGAAGCCAGGGCTAATAGCTTAACGGCAGCCAGACCACTCTCGAGCTTACTTAATTTATCAGCTCCCAATAAATTTAGCAGCGTGACGCTTACAATAATTAAGCTTCCCAATCCGGCTATGGATATATTGGGAACCCATTCGCGCATCAGGATCGATACAGCAGTAGCCTCACTGGACATAGCCAAAACCATCCCAGCCCAATATACCCAACCAACTACAAAACCGGTTCCTTTCCCAAAGGTTTGGGCTGCAAAAGTACGAAAGGAGCCGACATCAGGATTTGCAACCGTCATTTCCGACAATGCAAAAAGGATAAAATAAACGATGACTCCGCCAAGAATAAAGGAAACGATAATTGAAGGTCCTGCAGCATTAATCGCTACCGATGAGCCCAAAAAAAAGGAGCCTCCGATTACTGTTCCCAAAGCCATCATTGTAAGCTGCCAAACAGATAATCCCTTATGTTTTTTCTTCATTATTGTATTCTCCATATTCAGGTTTGTGATTTCCATTATTATTTCTCAAAATCACAAATACATTCTGTTTGGAGATAACAATTCAATCCAGCTAAAGAAACCTATCATTTATTCCAGAAGTAACAGTCCAAAGTATTTAACGAATTCCTGTTTATCTTTTAAGGTTCGCATTGTAAAGCCTTGCTTAGAAACAGTGGCAAAAACATCAATACCGGCGCTTTCCATAGAGGGACGGGTCACTGTACACTTCTTGGGCGATGCTGGCGGTTTGCACTCGCTGCAAATATGGCATGGTCCTGCCCAAAAAGAGAATGCTTTGTAGAATCCATGTTTAAAAGCTAATTTCTCTGCATTCAGCATTAGTTTTTGAAAATCACTTGTCGGCGGCTGGCCTTCAATCAGAAAAGCTTTGGTATAGCCGTCTAATTTCACCCTCGTTTCCTCATAGGAAGGGCTATTTGGCGGACAGCACTTTTCCCCATAGCTGGAGCATCCGTAACGGCAATGATCTTTTGCCCAGTGGGCCGTAACAACATCCTGAGGATTGATCATCGTGATGGACTGAATGGGCAGTCTTTTTAATCTTGCGTAGATTTGCGCTTCTTTTGTTATGGCCAGCTCCTCTAATTTGTGCTTATTCTTGGATGCAAAAATCACCGAAATATCACGGGTGAGGGGTAATAAAGGTGTCTGATGCATCTGCTTTTTCGTAAAAAATGCAGCCACATCTTTCTCTGAAAGGATGTTTACCGAAAACATAGAGCTGTCTTTTTGTTGAAGGTCATTCTCATTAAGGTAATTATGATATAAGTTCATCGCAGTGTTTAAAGAGTATTCCCCGGAAAACGCCCCCATGACACCAATAATTCCGTTATGGATAATGCTTTCCGCGTGTTTTTCGTAATTTTCGCCTGTGATAATCAGCTCATAAGGCGATTGATCATCAAAAGAAATTTCTTTACATTGCTCCAACATAAACTTTTGAATTAACGGAGAAAAAATATCAGCAGAAAATCCCTCAAAGAGGACATTCCCCCTAAAAGATGCTAACATGGGCAAAAGTTTTTCCGCGATAAAGATGCCGCTGATTTTACCGCTTTTTAAAGCGTCCAGGCTAAAAAAAGGACTTGTTGCCGTAAGATATTTTGCGCTGACGGGGGCATTGCACAGATAGCCTTCTTTCCTAATGATTAGACCCATTTTGTCTAAAACGTCGAGGAAAAGAAACGTTCCTTTCTCATCGAGATGAAGGCAATTGGTCAGATCACCGAAAGATTTACCTTCTTCAATCGCGGTAAAAATATCACATGCCATCGCCTTCTGAAGAATCGCTGCTGTTTGCTGTTCCGCTTTGACCTTCAATAAAAAGTCATAGTCATTGTTTTGATAATCAATTTTGTTCATGCCGGTATCATCCTTTAATTATTTTGCCATCGGTTCTCTTTGCATAGTTCTCTTTCAAATACGTAATCACTTTTTGGATTCCCTGCTGATGATTTAGCAACACAATCTCAATTTCTTCTTTGGTCATATTGTCTTGATGAAATCCTGCAGCTACCAAGCAAATGCAGTTAAAAAGCTTGGAAACATCCTGTGCCAGAGTTCCGGCCAGGACGTCATCACGGTGGCCTTCTACGGCATACTTTGTAACCGTGCCGCAGTTTCCGACCGCTGCACTGCCGATATGTTGTTTCCCTCCGGTAACGGTAATTAGAATGTCGTGTCCTATGATGGATATCTCGTAGGACAGGGCAAGCTTGTCTTGTCCGATGGTTATTTTCATTGGTCACTTCTCCATCTTTCATAGAGATTATGAGGAACTCTCAACAAATCCAACACCTTGCCGACACTTTGATTTACAATATCGTCAATGGTTTTGGGCCGGTGGTAAAAAGCCGGTACGGGCGGGATGAGTATGCCGCCCGCTTCTGTTACGGTCGTCATATTTTTCAGATGAATGGACGAAAGCGGTGTCTCTCTGACCATCAATAAGAGAGGACGCCGCTCTTTCAAGGCCACGTCGGAAGCGCGGACAATCAGATTATCGCTGTAGCCATTCGCAATCCCGGACAGAGTCTTCATACTGCAAGGCGCGACAATGGTCGCCTCGATCCCGTAAGAACCGCTGGCAACGGCGGCAGCTAAGTCGTTATGGTCGTATACTTTGTCTGCTAAAGATTGGACGTAACCCACAGCATAATCCGTTTCCAGCGAGAGCGTTTCTTTGGCCCACCCGCTCATGATCAGCGAAACATGATGCTCTGTCTCTTTGAGGACTTCCAATAGACGTACGCCGTAGATCACCCCGGTGGCACCGGTTATTGCAACAAGAATTTTCATTACTTATCAGTCCTTACCTTATCCTTATCCTTGTTTTTGTCGCCTTATTTTTTCTTACACTCTTTTATTCCCATTTTTACTGTTTCTGAATTGATTCGTTTTATCATAATCAATTCCCGTTTCAGTTATGACAACACCATAAATTTCTTTAGCCGTTTTGATGGAGATAATCTCATCCAAAACATCCGCATATACCTTTTCTACCGGGCGGTCCAGCGGTTTGCCCCATCCGCCGCCGCCGCAGGAACTCAGAATGACCTGATCACCTTTGGCAACACGTCTTGGCGCTTCTTTACTTGCCATAACGACCGATTCCCCCTGATGAACAAAAAAACCTTTATTTAAACTCCCTTGGTTTCCGCCATTTAAACCGTAAGGCGCAAATTTCATCCCATCCCCAAAATTCACGATATGGCTGCCTTCATCGTATAGCTCAAACGCATATTTCATCCCTGCTCCGCCGCGATATTCTCCGGCGCCGGCCGTATCCGTTTCCATTTCATGATAAAGGGTGATGTGCGGATATTGAATTTCGTTGGATTCAATATCCGGCGTTTTGACACCACCGAAATTAGACATGGGCGACATATAGGATTTTCCGTCTCTTCCTTGCATGGCGCCGCCGCTTCCGGTCGAGCAAAACGAAAACCCAACGTAATAGCGGTTATTCCTCGGATCGGTGCCATAATAAGAAGGGCCTGCATAGCGCGTATATCCCGCAGGAACCCTTCCGGGGACTGCTTGATTCAGTGCCTGAAAAATGGCGCCGATCATTTCACTGGCCGGAGTTAAAGTGCAAAGCGTCATGGGTGCCGGTTCATAAGGATTTACTAAAGATCCTTTAGGCAAATGGACATCGATGCAGCGGAAGGCACCATCATTTCTGGGAATATCGTCGCCTAAAAACCAAAGTACCGCAATACCTGAAGCAGTCGTCGCTGTGACCACTGAAGTATTGATAAAGCCTTTGACCTGCGGATCTGTCCCTGCGAAATCAACCAAAAGACGTTCGCCTTCTACTTTCACTGCAATCTCAATTTTAACAGGTTCTTCTTGAAAACCGTCATCATCAATGTATTCGGTCGCCCGGTAAATACCGTCAGGAATCTCTCGTATCCGCTTCTTCGTGAGCATCTCGGTTTGTTCCAGGGTTTCGGCAATGGCTTTGTTCACGACAGCTGGCGTATAAGCTTCCACCATCTCCAGGATGCGCTTCGCAGCAACTTTGTTGGCGCCGATCTGGGCTAAGAGGTCGCTTTTGAGCATGTTGGGATTACGGGTATTGATTAAAATCAGATCTAAAATTTCACCCATGAATTCGTTGTTGCGCATTAGTTTTGTCGGGGGAATCCGAATTCCTTCCTGAAATATTTCGGTTGCCTTGGGATTATAGCTGCCCGCGGTGGAACCTCCGATATCCCCGTGATGGGCGCGGCTGACACAGAAAAACATTAAATTGTCCTCAAAAAAGACAGGGGTAATGATTCCGATATCAGGCAGGTGATTTCCACCGTCATAGGGATCATTGATGATAAAAACATCACCGTTTGTGATGCTATCCGGATATTTCCGCAAAACAGATTTGACGCTGAAGGAGCCTGCTGTCGCCAAAATCGGAATACCGCTTAACTGAGAGACCAATTGACCGTCTCGATCACAAATACAACAAGCAAAGTCACAGGCTTCGGCGAAGATCGGGGAATGGGCGGAATGCTCCAAGGCGAGTCCCATTTCTTTGGTGATACTATCGAGACGATTGGCGATAACGGTGCGGTTAATCATATCTTCCGTCGTTGTCCTTGTCATGCTTCTGCACCTTCTTTTGTTATAGATAAAACACCGTTCTTAACCGATTTGCCTGCAAAGCCAGCGGGAATCAAAACCGTGGTGTAGTCAAAATTGATCAGAGCCGGGCCGTTGATACTTTTTGTACCATTGCCGGTTAAATCACCGGCGTGGTAGACAGGGACGGAGATTTCACCCGTTTGTCCGAAGGGATTCCCTGCCACTGTCCTATTCGCTAAGAGAATGTCATTCTCAGGGAACGGAAAGCGTGTGTTTTCCTTCTCCCGTTCCAGACAAGCCAGATGGATATTAATGATTTCCCATTCCTTGTCTGTTTCAACATATTCATAGATGCTTTCGTGGGTACGATTGAAGGCGATTTCTAAAGCATCCCGGCTCTCTGAGGTAAACGTTCCCTGCCAGGGTATTGCTATTTCATGGTGCTGTCCGATGTAACGCATTTCCAGGGTAAGTCGGAAATTCTGCTCATTTTCTGGTACTCCCAAACGCCCGAGCTCCGCTTTTCCTTCTCTTTTCATGTCGGTAATAACCACGTTAATCTTCGATGGGTCCCATTGTCCCTTTTCCATAAAGAAACTTCGCGTGAAATCACAACGACGGGTTGCCCCTAACATACCCCATGCACAAAAGACAGGACCGGTGACCGGAAATAAGACTTCTTTCATATGCAGCGCATCCATCATGTTGGCTGCAAACAACGGAAAAGCTCCTCCCGCGCCGATCAAGGAGAATTTTCTGGGGTCATTGCCTTTTTGGATTGTGACAAGACGCACCGCATCAGCCATCATCTCAGTAGCAATCCGGTAAATGATATTGGCCCCTTCTGCCACAGAGATATCCAGCGGCGCAGCAACTTTGTCGTGAATCACTTTTTCAGCCAGCTTCTTATTAAGGCCCATTTGACCACCGAGGAAACTATCTTCATCGATCAGTCCCAAAACAACCAAAGCATCCGTAACCGTAGGCTCGGTCCCGCCTAAACCGTAACAGGCAGGGCCTGGAACTGATCCGGCGGAATCCGGTCCCACCAACAATCTTCCGCTTTCATCCAGACGGGCAATACTACCCCCGCCGGTTCCAATGGAAGTGATGTCAATGGTCGGAATCGATAACGGATAGCCAGCGATCTTCGATTGGGGAATCAGCTGATTTTTACTGTCTGCCACATGCACATCAAAACTGGTCCCCCCCATATCTGCCAACACCGTATAGGGCTTTTCTGTCATTTTCCCGATGGCTTCATTGCCGCAGGCACCGCCGGCAGGTCCCGAAAAAAGGGTTTTGACAGCGAAACTGGACATCGCATCCGTATCGCTTAAGCCACCGCTGTTCATCATCATATGAATTGGTTTGCCCCAACCATATTGAGCCAATTCTTTTTTGACGGTGCGGAGATAATCTTGAAGAACCGGCGTCAGATAAGCATTGAGAACCGTCGTGGAAGTTCTTTCATACTCTCTGATTTTTGGCGCTACGTCCGAAGAGAGCGCCACGAAAACGCCGGGTAGTTCTTCTCGAATAATTTCTGCCGTTCTTTTTTCATGTTCCGGATTTAGAAAAGAAAAAAGGTAGCAAACCGCAATGCTCTGTACACCGTATGCCTTGCATTTCAGACAAGCATTTCGGACAGCTTGTTCATCCAGCACTTTAAGGATGTCCCCTTTGTAGTCCATACGCTGCGCAATACCTAAGCGCAGTCTGCGCGGAACCAGTACATCCGGCGTTTCCGCTCGCAGATCCCATTGATTTTCAAGCTGAGAACGGCGTATCTCCAGCGCATCACGGAACCCCTCCGTGGTAAAAAGTGCAGTAACCGCGCCTTTTTTTTCTAAAAGGGCGTTTAAAGCTAAGGTGGTGCCGTGAATGATTTGTTCCGTTTCTGAGAGGAGTGTCTCTAAATCCGTATGCCAGGCATCTGCTAATTTTTTTAAGCCAGCGATCATCCCCTGGGCAAGATGGTTATGATCCGTGAGATTTTTGACAAAGACCGTTTTGGGTTCACTGTTTTGAAACATCCCTACCGCAGTGTAGTCGGTAAATGTACCTCCTGTATCAATGGCAATTTTAATCATATGCTCATCCTTTAATCGGTATATTTAAAATACGCATCCCTTATCTGGCATATTTAAGAAGCCGCTGCACTGCTTTTTTGACGTCATCGTTCATCTCGATTTTAGGAGCAAAGCCGCTTAACGGTTTTGTGGCATCAATCCCCATTTTAGAAGTACGGCTCAGTTCATCCGTCGAGGGGTCAAGGGTCACACCCATTCCCAGGTGCTGCGGCAAAATGGAAACACCTTTATCCGCTTGTAACCGAGTGGCAAGTGCCCATAGGACTTCCTCTTCGTTAAAGACGTCAACATCTTCATCCACCACAATGACCATTTTAATATTGTGGTCGACAGCCAAAGCGGCGTAAATCGCTTGCATTGGCTGACCTTCGGCAATTTTTTTCATCGAAATATAGCAATGAAAAAGTCCGCAGGCGGAAAAAGGTGCATGAACTGCTTTAATATTCGGCAAGGTCTGATGTAAAGCGTTCAAAACATCGCCTTCTCTCTGAATGGCCACAACCGTGATATGCTCACTGCTCATCCCAGGCGTTAAATCATGATAAAAAGCGTTTTGCCGGTAGCGGATGGCTTTGACTTTAAAGACATTTTCCGTACTGCGATAGCAAGCGTAGTTGGTAAATTCTGCGAAAGGACCTTCCTGTTCCCGTACGTCTGCCAATATTTCACCTTCCAGGACAATTTCCGCATAGGCCGGAACCTGCAAATTGACCGTTGCGCAAGGTGCAACCTCTAATGGTTCACCGAAAAGTCCGGCAATCGCACCATATTTCCCCTGGTCATATGGGACGAGGGCCATCGATCCCAAGGCAATATTGGGATGAACACCAATCACGATGGCGGCTTCCAGGCTCTGTCCTTTTTCTTCGCTTCTTCGGAAATATTCCCAGAGCCTTTGACGGGAATGGAGTGAAATCCCTAAGGTGTTCTTGTTTTTTAACTGCATGCGGTGGAAACCTAAGGTTTCCACACCACTTACAGGGTCTTTGGCAACACACAGTCCGGAGGTCACGTAGGGCCCGGCGTCAATCGGAAAGTGGGTCGGAATCGGAAGCTTATAGAGATCAATATCATCACCGGTAATACAATGCTCAGCAAAAGGAGGGTTCTCAATAACTTTGACCTCTTCGATCCGTTTTTTGATACGCTGGGCATAGGTCTCAGAAACTTTAGACGCTTCGACACCCAGGCCTTTGCTAAACCGCTCTCTGGTGCTTAAGATACTGGTCACCACAGGAAATGCACTGTTTTCTACTTTATCGAAAACCATAACGGGATAACGGTGTTCTTTCTCCAATTCCATAACGAGGGTACTGATTTCATACGCTCTTTTAACTTCTTCCGTGACATGCTTCACTTCACCATCTCGTTCCAGCTGCTTCAAAAAATCTCTTAAGTCTTGGCTCATATCCTAACCTCTTTTCTTACTGCATTGTCTCCCGCGAATGATTCTTTACTGGGCTAAACCTGATTTTTTAATGCTGTCATACACCAATTTTGTGATGATTGTGGAAAGAGGCCAGCAGACTGCAATGGTAATCAAGGCTTCAACAACGGCAACCTTAACAGGTAACTGGTAAATATAAATTAATCCGATACAAACAACGGCATTCCCCAAAACATTACAAAGGAATTGAGCGAAAATGTGGTGCCCCCATTTTTCCATAGAATATTTGGCCGCCACAAAGGATACGGCAAGCGACCCGATAGCATTCGCAAAGATAAAAGCAATCCACAGCGGACTGTACCAAATGGAAATAATAGCTTCAACTTCCCCGGCAATGATTCCGGCAGGCTGTTTATAAAGCAGAACAATAAGGGCTGTAAAGGAAGCCCAGACCGTACCGTTAATTAAGTACATGCCTGCTTTGCCTGTGGGAAGAAGGTTGTCAATAAACCCTGTCGCCTGACAGGCTATGACAAAGACAATACCTAAGAGAATGGATCCTACGAGCGCTTTGGTGTCGGTTCTGAAAAACTTGTTTTTCATAATGTCCTCCTAAAAATAATATTTTTTAATTTTAAATAAAATTAACGGTGATAAAGAATAGGGTACAAACCATCATACTGATCATTTCCCAGCTTTTTAAATGCAATTGTTTGCCAAAGGTTCGCTGCTTGCTTCGGCCATAGCCTTTTAATTCCATCGAAAGAGCGATATCTGAAGTATGCCGGACTGTGCGATAGAGCAATGGCATAAACGTTAACGGAAGATTTTTTATTCTATCTTTAATCCCTTCCGAGGGATAACCCCGAACCGATTGGCTCTCTGAAATTGCCAGATACTCCTTTTGCATCAGAGGAAAAAAACGTTTTGTCATAACGACCAACATGGCATAGCGATAAGGAACACCCCATGCTATAAGCATTAAAGCCGCATCTGTGGCTGAAGTCCAGGTCATAAATTGCACAGCGGCCAAGGTCACAGCAGCCGTGCGGGAAATACCCAAAGCAGCGGCCGGAATTGAGCCTGTATAAACAGACAGAATACTCCACTTCCAGAGAAGGTCGCCCTCCCGGCAGAACAATAACTGTATAACAAGAATCTGCGAGGCTACTATAAGCATTACTGGCAACAGTATTTTATATTTTTTTAAATGGTTGGTAAAAATACAATCCGCAATGATTACCAAGGCAATAATCCCGATTTCCAGGCTCAGATTCTGTGAAAGCAAAGCTGTAAGAATGAGTGTTAAACACCATACCAACTTCGTACGCGGATCAATTTTTTCAATGAAAGCCATAAGCAACTCCTTCCTTCTGGAAATCTAACCCCATGTCTTTAAGGGTCTTTTCATAAGAACCAATCTCTTGGGCCGGAATATCCAATGCCAGACGGTGCTTGTGCATTGCCACAATACGATTGGCATATTGTTTGGCCAAACCCAGATCATGGGTAACGAGAATAACCGTTTTACCTTGCTGCTGAAATGCAGAGAGCAGCTCCATGATCAGGGCGCTCTGTTCTTCATCTAAACCTGAGGTCGGTTCATCAGCCATGATAATCTCGGGGCCTCCTACCAAAACAGAGGCAATTGCCAGCTTTTGACGCTGGCAGCGGCTAAGCCTGTGCGGGTGGACATCAGCGAATGCCAATAGCCCGACTTTGTCTAAAATCCCATTTACTTTCTCTGCAATTTCCTCTTCCGGCAGTTTTCTTGTTCTTAAAATAAATGCCGCCTCGTCTTTTACTGTGTTTGCAAAGATTTGAAGATCGGGGTTTTGAAATAGGAAACCTATTTGACTGCGTATCGTTGCTAAGTTCCTCTTGGTCAGGGGTTTGCCAAAGATTCGAATCGCACCCGTATCCGGGATAAGCAAACCTTCCATTAATTTCAGCAACGTCGTTTTCCCTGAACCATTGAGTCCAATCACCCCAATAAAATCACCGTAATTAATATCTAAATTCATATTTTCACAGCCTTTGAAACAACCTTTATAGGTAAAGGCCAGATCTTTTACTTCCATCAATTTTTCATTCGATTTTTCATTCAATTTCTCATTTAACTTTTCATTTGCCGCCGTCATATTTTGGGTTGGTCTTGTTTGATTGAAGCGTTTCTGATAGTCACCAGGGCTGCATTCTTCTCTGATTGTTCCTTCAGCCATAATAAGAATACGATTGGTATAGGGAAGAATATCGCAGGCCCGGTCCATCACCATAATCACGGTAATTCCCTTTTCTTTATTTAAATAGCTGATATAGGAATAAAGATCCCGTTTTCCTTTTCCGTCTAATTCTGCGGTGGGCTGATCTAAAACAAGAATGGGCGTTTCCATCGCGAGAACACTTGCCAATACCACTCTTTGGGCTTGGCCGCCGGACAGTCCATCCGTCTTTCTTTGTTCAAAACCCTCTAGTCCAACAAATTGTAAAGTTTTTTTGACTCTGTTCTTCATTTCATCCCAAGGAAGTTCCATATTGGCAATCCCGAAAGCCACTTCTTCCTCTACCGTGATACTGACCATTTGATTTTGCGGTTCCTGCATCATATAGCCGATATAATCACACATTTTTGCCAAGGGGATTGCATGGATGTCTTGCCCCATGACCCTAATGGTACCGTTTAGCTGCCCGTTAAAAAATTGAGACGCCGCCCCGGTGATACTATGGAGTAACATCGATTTTCCCGATGCGGCTTCCCCAGTAATGGCGATGAAATCTCCTTGATTGATGGTTAAGTCGATATCTTTTAACACTTTCTTTGTCTCAGGCGGAAATACAAGAGATTCTATTTTAAGCTGTACCGCAGGTTCCATCGGATGAAAGCCTCCATATAAAAATCTAAACTATGTAAACTACATGCATACAAAATAAAAAAGTTCCAGTTTTGAGAGATACTAACTCTCAAACTGAAACTTTACCATTGCTTCATGTTGATATCTTCATTGGCAGGTCTTCTGACTCATAGCTTTAACCGATTTCTGTGCCTTCCCGATTTCTCAGTGGCATCGTACAGTCATCACAGCTATTTACAGCGGCGGGTCCGTCCAGGAATTGCACCTGATTCCCTATTCTTCTCGATAAGAGACACCAAAAAAGAATGTATGATTATTACGTCTTATTCTAAATGAAATTGGAGAAAAGTCAAGAGAAAAGATGGTGCAGATTTTAACATTTGCAGCCAGGACTACATTTCCCAGATGAACAGGCTTTACCACCTTTAACTCCATAGGCATTAACCGTTGTAAACCGCTGACTTATTTTATCATCAGCGCACTGCGGACATATTTGTTTGTCTCTTGAACTAACACTACAAAAAACAGAAAACTTGTGACCACACTTTTCGCAAATAAAGTCATAAGTTGGCATTCAATAACCTCCTAAAATATTTTTTCTTCATTAAATCAATAATAAATTCATTGAGTCCCTAACATTATATCCGTATGACATCAGGAGAAAATACTAGCTGGTCTTAATTACAGATCTTTAAATATGTTTCTGCCAGTTTTTTAGGCGGCTATAATCCTGTATAATGATCCCTCCATATATTGGCCGTATAATGTTCTCAGATTTTAAGTCGCGAAATAATTTTGACACCGTTACTCTTGTTGTATCTGCAAGTTCAGCCAAATCTTGTTGATTGATAAACAGTTGCATCCCTTGTTGATCTGCAAGTGCACACAAAGTTTCGATAATTCTATGGTCTACCTTGTAAGTGTAATGTTTTTGCAGCCGGCTTATGTGGTTATTACTTTTCATTGAAAGGTCGTAGAGTAACTCTTCAGTAAGCGTAAAATTAGACTTCATCAAACTTTTCATTTCCTGAATTGAAATTGCAGCTGCTACCGTGTCTTCAACAGCCGTAAATGAACCGAGAGGGGGAATACCGGTAAACAATGGCGCAATCATAAATAAATTATTTGCACCCAAGACATCAATGAGAACCTCATTGCCTTCTTCGTCAACTTTCGAATATTCAACCGTCCCTGTAAAAATATATAATAGCTTCTCAAGCGTAATGCCTTGTTTAATAATAATGCTTCCTTTGGGATATAACAATCTTTCTCTATCCGCAAAAACTTTCTTCCATCCATCTATTGGCGACCGGAATAATTTTGTGTGTTTCAGCCATGGTAGATCATTATCACTCATGATTACACTCCCTTGTACTTAGCCTTATACTTAGACTAATTAATATGTGAAAATGTAATTATGTTGTTTCCTTGTCCTGCCTAAATCTCCTGATAATTAGAGATATGGGCAGACAGAACTACCCTTACCTTGATTATATATTATTTTTCTTCTTTGTGGATACAGTATACAGATAATAAACATCTAACGACGAGCGTCAATTTAATTCGACGCTGGTGAATGGTTATAAAAGTTGTTTTATGTTGCTAAATACTAAGATTATAACTAAAAATAAGATGATCGCTGTCAAAGTACAGAAAAATATTTCCTTAGAGCCAAGGTGCCTCATAGTGACCTTCCTTTATTCGTTAGAATACCTTGTTCCTGTTTCTTTTGGAAAAGGGAATTTACAAACCGTCTTGCTTTAATGATGATTTCATTGATCACCCCGACCGGACAAAAATATAAACACCAAAATCTTCTAATAAACAGCGATACAACCAGGATAATACTGAGCAGTATCCATTGCACACTCACCCCTTGAAATCCGAACAGGACTCCAAAAGGCTCATAACTGCCTCCTATACTCGGTGATTTAAAGCAAAAGCTTAAAATCAGCACGATCCAAACTAACATGTATTTTATTTTTTGCAGCCATGTTGCTACATGATGATTACATTTTAGTTTTCCGCCTCCGATTTTTGCCAGTATTTCCTGAATCCCTCCAAAAGGACATAACCAATAACAGTATAGGTTCTTCCCGCTTAAGAAAATAATTAATGGAATCCCGACGATTAAAATATACCAAAAAAGATTTTGTTTAAAAGCCGGGAAGAATCCCATTAATCCGCTAGCAATGTTCGCAAGTGAAATTGAACAGTTAAACCAGAAACCAGTAAAAAATATACTGCATATAATAACTAACCATCGTAGCTTATTGATTTTTAAACGCACTCCTATAATCGTTGCAAATATTAATAAAGCCAAGCCTATTTCTTTGATCCCCAAATTAATATTCTCGGAAGGCTCAGAAATATTCAAAGCAAGTTGGTTTTTACCCAACCCATGACTAGCCTGACGGACTGCATTGGTAATCCCTCTTGATGAAAGCGTAGCGCTGGTCACTTTGTCGATATCCTGACCAATTTCTAACGGTTCATCTACAGATTTACCTGCAAATTGTTTTAGAAAATCCCCACTCAAAACTGAATGAATATAGGATGGTGTTTCCGTAGCATACCCTACAACCCGAACTTTTAAAATGTTACCGTTGGGGTCTGTAGCCGTTAAAACAGATACAGGACCGCCATAGCCGTTCCCTTGACCAAAAACCACGTACCCCTGCAGCGTATCCTGACCGTTGATATTCTTATAGCCTGCATAGGTCAGTGGGTGAGTCTCAATCGCTTTAAACTCCTGAGTATTGCTCAGCATTGAGGGTAAGAATTGCTGGACATCCATCTGTCTGCCCTTAAAACTAAACAATAATGCGATCATTAAAGATCCAAAAAACATAAATAAGAACAGTCTTTTTAAATGAACTTTAGACAAAATTACACATCTCCCGGTATACCATCGTTTGTTATATCCGCACTACGCGCCTTTCTCAGCACTTCTCGCCTCAATTGAAACATAGTGCATGTAGTTCCAAGTCTTGTTAGATCCGGCTATAAGAATGTCCCTCAAATTTCCTCAAACTGCCAACCACGCTTTTACGACAAACGGTTTGACTGCCCAGCGATTATTTTTTTGTTTTCTCTCTGGGCAGCAAACCATTCAGCCTTACCTTAAAACTGAGAACAAAAGTAATTACATTTTAGATGCATTATCAGCTATTTTTGCTTTCGGTACAGTAAAAAACCAACGCCAGATCCCGACTCCTGAAATTACAGTGATTGCAGTCAAAAAGACTCCGCCCATTAAAGCAGCACGAGACTCATTTTCACCGAGACTAGTGAAAATAAATATATCCGTTAAAAAGAGTAATAAAACCCACGCACAAACGACTAACCATTTCCACCAATTTAAGCTTTGACCACGTTGCTTCGACCATGAATACAACCAATACACAGCCACCGCTGTTCCCATTCCTGCAATGAACGAATAAAGGCTCATCCGCTATTCCCTCCTATTTCTTAAAGATGCCTTCCGGTATCCCGTCAAAGAACATATCCGTTCTCATCCACCAAGGCACGTCTTTATAAGTCGCCCACGTCGGAGCATTATAATCGTCTTTTGACGGACTTGGATAAAAGCTCTTTTGCCCCCATAACATGATTTGATGTGCTATTCCGGTTCGATCTCTTACAGCCAATTCACGGCTATACTTATGCAACGCATTGTCATATCTGCGCCACGGACACACAGAATAACAAACACCGCACATATGTCTGACGGGAACAGAGGCATAATAGTTCTGACATTTTTCTCTGTCTGACATCCAACGTACCACGCCATCGTCCTGCAGTTCGGGTTGTCCGCTTGGAATAGAGCCACCAGGACATTTTTCCGCGCAAATACCACACTTGTCGCAGAAATCCTTTAAGCCCATGTTGATTGGCCGATCCGGCTCCATAGGAAGATTTGTCAGTACAACAGCCAATTTTACCGAGGGTCCAAATTCGGGTGTAACCAATATGCCAGGCCTTCCCATCTCCCCTAATCCGGCATCAATTGCTAACGGAGTGGGTAAAAGTTCATCCCACCCTATAATTGGGTTTCCGTTATATCTGGCAGGATAGCCCAAAGCTTTGATGAAATTCGTAAGTCTTGCTGCAGCAAGGCCTGACCGCGTATATGCCTCAAACGGACTGTAAAAAAGCGGTGTTGCTTCTATCAAATTAGGTTCATGGGGTACAGCAATGACAATTGCATATTGCCACCAATCGGGGATGTCTATGGGACCGCCTCTTACCCCTCTTGGCGTTATTGGATCAATTCCTACCGCAGCTAAAATTGGAAGCATCCTGGGGTCCACGCCACCACCCCAGCCTAAGATCCACCTCGGATTGACTTTCGTAATACCCACTAAAGTCCCACCAAAGAGGCCTGCCATTTTTTTAATGAGTTTGCTTGTTTCTTTTGGATCCTTAACTTTTAATGGTTCTTTGATTACACCCTTAAAGTCCCACTCTTTTGGGTCCCCTACTAAGGGAGCAAGCATGCTGGTCCAAGCCTTGTTCCATGCAGTTGCAATTCCCCACATATCCTTATTCATTTTTTTCTCTTCTTCAGCGAGGTTTGGAAGAAGTTTGGTGAACCACGCTCTGTCGCCTTCCAGTTTATCAGGATGCTTTGCGTAATATTCCTTCAATCTGGGCATTAAATTTTCTTCGCCTTTTTTGCTTAATAAAGCATCTTCTTGATAGTACAGACGACGAAAGGTTGGTGAATCTACGTCTTGATCCACACGATTGACCGGTCCTTTAATCTCATAACCAGGCTTATCTACTCTAAACGGCTCACGATTAAAATATACTTCCCCTTGTTCTGATTCCCATCCCATCATCGTATCAATGGACTTTGCATCACCAAAGCTACTGGCAGCAATTCCCCCGAGTGCCGCTACACCCCCAGCAAGCCCGGCAAATTTAAATAAAGATCGTCTGCTGATTTGAACGGATTTAAACTTGTCTACTACGGAGCCATTTCCCTGGCCATTTTCTAACGGGCTATTTTCCATCCTGTTCACTCCATTCCAATTTGTGAAAATTAAAAAAGATAATGTTAAAAGTCCCTTAGATGCTAAACATTTGCGCTATGAAGTCTGGTTTTTTTAGACTTAGTCTTTGCCTTTCCTCCTTTACTTAAAATCTGGATCCTTATTATAAACATGAGCGCTCGTATTCAGTTTATAGCAGCCAACTTTTTGTGTATGTTAAACGAATACTTTTTTGAATATTCAGAAAAATCTAACGCAAACAAAGGAGCATCAGACTATTTTTAGACTAATGCTCCTATAAAATATATTTCCTTTAATTCCCCAGGGCAAATTCAACTCGTTTTTTTACTTCTTCAAGTGGGCCGAATTACCTGAAACGAATATGATATAGACCTGTTCCAAAAGCATATCGGCCGAATAACCGCGTACTTCTCTCTGGAACAAGTAAAAATCACTTGCGAAAGTTGTGAGCAACATGTCAGCTCTAAATATACTGTTAGTTACCGGGAATTCTTTTTCATTTATCTCTTCGAAAAGATCGACAAATATTTGGTGTAATTGGTTATACAGCGGACTCCCATCTATAGATTTTCGTTTTGGCGCAATGTCCCCAACACCTTTAAGTAATTTTGCTTTGTTTTCTTTGAATTGGATAAATAGCCTGAGTACCCCCTTCAATCGCTTGCTCGGCGGCTCTTTCCGTTTTTCTTCCAAGTAAGCTTCTGTCTCCTCAAAAAAAAGACCAATGTTGTCTTTGATTAAATCAAGACATAATTCACTTTTGTTGCTATAACGGCGATAGAGTGTACCAGATCCTATCCCTGTTTCTTTGGCAATTTGATTCATACTAACTTGCTCAACATCATTTTGCTCAAATAGCTTAAGAGCAGCATCCAATATGCGTTGACGATTCTTAGCCGCGTCACGGCGTTCCGTCCGCGTCTGTGAACTTTTTTCGTCATTCATTATCGCATCACTCCTAAAATCCAAGAATAGGAACCTTGACAAGCGGAGAGATCTCCGTTTATTATAAGTGAGAAGGTTCTCCGTTTAATATTAACTTAATCAAATGGATATTGCAATAAATGCAATAATACCTTTGGTATGAACTCGCAGAATATTTGAATAAAGAGGTATTTTTATTATGGAAAAAGAGCTGTCTCCGCGACAAGTCAATAGTGTTGTTATTGTTGCCATCCTCATGTCAGGAACATTTATTGCGACTTTAAATCAAACTTTAATTTCTACCGCACTGCCCCATTTGATGAAGGACTTGAATATTACAAGCAATACGGCACAATGGTTGACCACAGCTTTTATGCTTGTTAATGGAATTATGATTCCGGTTACGGCGTTTTTGATTCAAAAATTTACAACGCGAGCGTTATTTTTTACGGCTATGGTTTTGTTTGGATTGGGCACCTTCATCTGTGCCGTGGCTCCAAACTTCTTCTTTTTGTTGGCAGGCCGAGTGGTTCAGGCCTCAGGTGCCGGAATTTTGATGCCGCTTATGCAGACCGTTTTATTCGTGATTTTCCCGTTTGAAAAACGAGGAACCGCCATGGGGGTTTATGGGCTGGTGATTTCTTTTGCCCCGGCAATTGGACCGACGCTGTCCGGTTGGATCGTCGACCATTATTCATGGCGCGTTTTATTTGAGATGGTTTTACCTATTGCTGTTGCCGTTTTGGTCGCCGCCTATTTTTTATTAAAAAACGTAACCGAATGTACTTCTCCAAAGGTCGATGTGTTGTCGATTCTTTTATCTACGCTTGGCTTCGGCGGTCTGCTGTATGGGTTTAGCATAGCGGGAAATACCGGCTGGGGGAGCTATCAAGTAATCTTCACCATCATCGGCGCCGCCATTGTGACAGGCTGGTTTATTTTCCGTCAGTTGAAGTTAGATCAACCGATGCTTGAATTCAGGGTGTTTCAATCAAAGATGTTTACGCTGGCAATGACGCTTATCATCATTGTTTCTGTTGCCTTTATCGGTGGAATGACGATATTGCCAATTTACATGCAAAATATGAACGGCTATTCTGCTTTGGAGTCTGGTCTGATTTTGATGCCAGGTGGCATCATCATGGGGGTCTTGTCGCCGATTACAGGACGAATATATGACAAGATTGGTGTCAAGCTGCTTACCAACATCGGACTGTCGATAGTGACTGTCAGTATTTTTATGCTTACACATCTTCATTTGGAGACATCATTTACTTATCTGGCAGTCGTCAATTCAGTCACGATGATTGGCTTTGCTATGGTGATGATGCCCCTCACCACCGCAGCATTAAACCAGTTACCAGCAAAATTAATCCCGCACGGGACCGCAATGAATAATACCCTGCGGCAAGTGATAAGCGCCATTGGAACGGCGGTTCTTGTCTCGGTGATGACGAACAGCGCGTTAAATCCTAAAGCGTATGGCATGGAGGGGGCTATCCACGGCGTCAACGTGGCCTTTATGGTAGTGACTTGCATCAGCATAGTTGGCGTGGTTCTGTCGTTTTTTATCAAAGAAACCCGCTCGGAAGAAAAAAGTACCCAATAGCGCCAATATTATTCGGACTCCTGAACCTGAATCCCCCAATGTGCAAGTTGTTTTAGAATCGGCATCAGGTCACTGCAAAGATCCGTCAATGCATATTCAACCCTCACCGGCATCTCCATATATTGTTTACGGTAGATAAGACCGTCTTCTTCCAATTCCTTCAATGAGCTAGCCAACATCGTATTCGTTATGCCTCTAATCTTGCGTTTCAGTTCATTATACCTTGTTACCCCGTCTTGATTAAGCGCGCATAAAATGGGCACTTTCCATTTTCCGCCTATTAACCTTAATGCACTTCCTAATGGACAATCCTCCATACATGGGCAGTTATTTCTGCATGCGCTGTTGTTTTGATCGTTTTTCATAGTCAGTTTTTCCTTACCTACTCATCATTTTCTGCGTACTTGAAAAATAAAATCCAGGTAGTAATATTGTACTAGGTAGCAAAACTAAAGTAAAGACTATCAAAAAAATACTAAGGAGATGGCGAGATGGTTATTAATGAAGGGGTCAAAGCAGTCATTGAGGGTTCGGCCTTCCTCTCCCTTGTCACGCTGAGTACAGATGGCATTCCTCACCCAATCATTGCGGGCAAAGGCGAAGTTGTAGGCGATACAGTAGTTTTCGGGATTTATAAAATGGAAGTAACACAGCAGAATTTAGCAGCTAATAAAAATACATGGGTTGTTGCAGCAACAATGAACGGTGGACCAAAAGGCTATCGTCTCGCTGGGACAGCTGAGGTCAAGGATAAACAGCTCATTTTCACCCCAGCAGAAGTTGATGCTCTGATATAGACCTTCTTTCTAGCGCCAGTTGACACGAATGTAAAACACGAATCCATGAAAAAGCCAGGATTTTCTCCTGGCTTTAGGCTGTGTAAGTAATCTGCAATTTGTGAAATTATCTTTTGGTATTCTTTCATTATTCATGGTTAAGGTTATACCATCACAGCACAGTTATACTCTTGCACCCATGCTTTCTTTATCGTCTTTGTTTTAAAAGAGTGCAAGAAAAGTTACATATGCAAAAATCATTTCCTGTCCAATATCCCAATTCATTCCCATTGCTGGATCTTTATCTGCGAGCTCCAGATGCTCTTTTACGATATCACTCCAAGAGATCAACAATTGTTCTTCCATCGTGAGGCACCTCCTATTAATAAATACCGTACTCCATGACAAACTTGTTTACTGCAATAATGTTTTCCGCCTTGCCGTCAGCCGCCGAAAGAAGTTCCTTATCAGTAGAGAAAATATATCCTCCGCCAGGAGCCAGATCATCCAATAATTCTCTCGCTTTAGTAATACATTCTTCCTTCGTACCATATTGTAACAACGTTACCGGAAAAAGCCCTAGTATACACATGGTATTTCCAAGCTTCTGTTTAAGTTCTTTAGGATCTCCATGTTCGAA
>JAMPIU010000111.1 GCA_023667845.1 Dehalobacter sp.
CGGCAATAGATGTAATACTATTTTGTAAAAGCTGCTTTCATCTTAAGACGCAAAATAAAGACAATTAGAAAAAGCAGAGATAGATAAAAAATAACCAGGGAGACAGCCCCTGGTTTTGCTTGTAAATTATCTGACAACTCTATTGGTTTATTTATTGGTATATTTCATTGCCAGACTTTAAAAAAGTGGTGGACCTAAGGGGATTCGAACCCCTGACCTCTTGAATGCGAATTTACAAGAAAATTGGGCCCATATCGCTGTATTCCTTGAAAATAAAGGCCGGACGGGAACATTACATATTATCCAGATTAGTCCAGGTTGTTCAATCAGTCCAAGTGGAAGCCTTGATATCGCTGGCATTCTATAATTTAGAAAATAGTCCTGGTTAGCAAATTGGTTAGCAAATTTATATCTGTGGGCAAACCAACTAACTATGGTTAATAGAGATATAAAAGGAAAATACATACAAAGAAGAAGGACTTTATAGAAAATTATCGAAATATGGAGAAAGTGGATATGACCACCCGAGTGGGTGGTCTAAACGTTTATTGGGGTAATTCGACACAATCTGACACTATTCTTATATAAGAAAAAGCAAAATGTTTAAATTATTATTCGGAGGAAATGGAGAATGGGATTTTTTGATTTTTTTAAAAAAAATAAAATAAAACTGAATGAACCTGAAGAAAAAGAACATTCAGAAGTCTTTCAGAATAAATCAGAGATAAAGAATAATACAAAATTAATTGTTAATGGGGAAGAGATTATTCCAGTTGAAGTGTATTTAGAAAAGGCTATTCCAAGCCAAGAAGGTTTATATCCTCATGAAATTTTATTATTGGATTATGCTCATACATATATGACTGACAATCAGAGATTTCAAGGATTCTGGTTATATCATTATGGTGTTACAAAACCAGAAGATGTCCTAAAGTCATTATTAACCAGAGGCTTTTTAGAACTAGGAGATATTAAAAACATATTAGAAAATAAAACTATTCCTGTACTAAAAGAAGAATTAAAAAAGCAGGGTCTAAAAACTACAGGAAAAAAGGCTGACATAATAAAGCGATTGTTGAAAGAAGGAAATCGTGAAGAACTGGAATTATCATTTTCAGAACGGATGTACAGATTAACTACAAAGGGACAGGATGAGCTAGATAAAAATGCTTATGTGCCATATATACATAGACATCCCAACTATGGGTTAGATATTTGGAGTTTAAATATATTAGTTAATCAACATCCAAAAAATTTGTATATGGATAAAATATGGAACCATTTTAATGAACAAAGTAATTATTATTACTCAAAGCATGAGTTTGGGCTATATCGTAACGTTAGATTAAATATGTATGAAATTTTAATAGAAGAGAATAAGACAGATAAGGCTTTTCAATTTCTTGCAGAGGTAATATATTTTGATTTAAGTGGCCTGGATAATAGTTATGATTATATATTTAATTCCGATTTAGATGATGATTATTTTGATGGAAAATCAAGAATGGAATTCTTTATTGAAGGTCTATATCCCTATGAGAAATCACTAAATAAATTACCTCCCGGTATAATTGATAGATTAGCATTTATTATCGAAGAACTTGGTATATCAGAGGATAACTTAAATCAAGAATTGTCATCACGTTTTAAAAAATTTAAATTTCCTTTTCATATGTTTACACAGGAAGAGTGTATAGAAATTTGTATAGCAGAATTGAATGGAGATATAAAGTCCTTAGTTTCCTTGTATAATATTGTAGGAAAACGACTTAAGACAAATTTAAAAAGGAAATGATAATTATTTCTATAAATATTTATAATAACTTTCTAATATTAATTATAAAGCATATAATTACTGTTTTTGAATTGAGGCGAAAACTAAAATATGAACCAAAGTATTAATATAACCTGTGATTTTCTGCATGACAGAACAGTCAACTTCGCAATGCAGCAAAACCACGTTCCTGTTGTTAAACGTCTGCGCTTAACCAACGAAAACAATTTTGATCTCAATAACCTGAAAGTAAAAATATCCGCTGAGCCTGAGTTTGCATCAATTTGGGATATACATGTTGCGTCAATACCAGCAGGACAGACGATGGACCTGGGAGTTATTGATCTACAGTTATCTTCGGTTTATTTAGCAGGACTTACCGAGCGTATTGAAGGAAGATTGTTTGTTAATATTTTTAAAGATGACAGCCTAATTTATAGCTCACAATCACCAATTGCTGTATTGGCCTATGATGAATGGAGTGGCTCACAGACTATTCCTGAAATTATCGCCGCCTTTGTAACTCCAAATCATCCGGAAATTCAAAGAATACTTAGGACGGCTGCAGATATACTGAAAGAGTGGACTGGCAGCCCATCGCTAAACGGCTACCAGAGCAAGGATCCGGTAAGAGTAAGAAAACAGTTGGCAGCTATCTATGCTGCGCTACAGCAGCAAAATATAACATACTGTGTACCTCCAGCCAGTTTCGAAGAACATGGGCAGAAGATTCGGATGCCTGACATTATCCAGGAATTCCATCTTGCCACCTGTCTAGATTTAACAGTATTATTTGCGTCCTGTGCTGAAGCAGTAGGTTTAAACCCTCTTATTATCTTTATAAAAGGACACGCGTTCCCAGGCTTATGGTTAGTTGAAGAATCATTTTCCGAGAGCTTGCAAGATGATGTGACACTCCTGACTAAGCGTATAGCCCCAGGTGTACAAGAGATTTGTGTATTAGAAAGTACAGCGGTTACCTCGGAGCAGATCAGCTCTTTTGACCAAGCAGTTGTGTTGGGTGAAAACTTGCTTCGCAATACGGATAATTTTAATTTTTTCGTAGATGTCCGGCGAGCTAGAGCCAGTCAGATCAGGCCATTGCCTTTTAGATTTCATGGTAGTTTAACTAATGATGAGGAAATACCTTCCCAGAAGACACCCATTGGCCAACAAGCCCCGGAAGATGTTGATAGGCCTATCTTTATAACTGAAAAAGATAAAACCGAAGAAGAACGGTCCCGCCTGGAACAGTGGGAGAGGCGTCTTTTGGATTTAAGTATGCGAAATCCTCTTCTGAATTTTCGGGTGACTGGTTCATGCATCCCAATACTTACAGTTGAACTAAACGAACTTGAAGATCAATTAGCAGACGGGGAGGATTTTAGAATACACCCCCGGCCGGCGGACTGGGACGAGAGCTCACGTGACTCCAAAGTATTTATTCGAAGGCAAAAGAATGACCCGATGGTCAAACTATTACAGGAAGAATTCTCACAGCAGCGTTTGCGAGCTGATCTAACCGAAAAGGAACTATCTAATCGGTTGACCCAGCTTTATCGCGCCGCACGTACCAGTCTTGAAGAAAATGGAGCAAACACCCTTTATATGGCTCTAGGATTACTGGTGTGGTACGAATCGGAAGTCAGCCAAAAGCCCCGTTATGCTCCCATCTTACTGCTCCCTATGGAAATTGTAAGAAGATCGGTGCAGACCGGTTACGTAGTACGCCAAGGCGAAGACGATCCGCAGCTAAACATAACATTAGTTGAAATGCTTAGACAGGATTTGGGTATCGATATATCAGGATTGAATCCCTTGCCGACCGATGAACATGGTATTAATGTGAAGAAGGTCTTTACGACGATCCGGCGAGTTGTGATGAATAAGTCGAGGTGGGATGTTGTTGAAAACGCTTACCTGGGTTTATTCTCGTTCAGTAAATTCGTGATGTGGTATGACTTAAAAGCCCGTACAGAGGATCTTAGAAAGAATAAGATTGTTTCCAGCTTGATTTCAGGAAGTTTGCAATGGTCTCCAGACAGTAATTACATTTATGACGAAAAACTTGATGAAATAAATCATCCCAGAGAAATAATTTGCCCTATCAGTGCAGACTCATCCCAGTTAGCTGCAATTTGTGCAGCCGGCCAGGGCAGGAGTATTGTCTTACACGGACCGCCAGGGACAGGGAAATCGCAGACCATCACCAATATTATCGCCCACGTTCTAGCTCAAGGTAAAAGTGTTCTTTTCGTAGCGGAGAAAATGGCTGCACTCACTGTTGTGCAGCGGCGCCTTGAGCAAATAGGTCTAGCCTCTTTCTGTCTGGAAGTACATTCAAATAAGAGTAAGAAAAAAGATATTTTGGGGCAACTGCGAAGATCACTTGAGATAGGCAGGATAGCAAAACCACAGAATTGGCTGATGGAAGCAGACCGCCTGGCTGCTTTAAGAAATGATTTGAACAAATATGTACATGCGCTTCATCGAAAGCGCACAATTGGCCATTCATTCTTTCATGGTTTAGCCAGGTCGGTTGCAGTCCGGCAGAGCCCGGCGGTAGTGAATTTTAAGGCAGAACAGGTAGTTGATATCACCCCGGAAAAACTGCAGAAGTTGAGTGAGCTTGCCCGTCAGCTGCGTATTGCCGGTGAGGGATGCGGGCACCCTTACGGACATGTATGGTCTCTTTCCCTTTGTCAGGATTATCTTCCCCAACTGCGAACACAGCTAGGGGATGCCCTATTAGTCTTACATAGTTCCATTAATAATTTACTAAAGGCCAGGTCCCCCATTGTTAAATTCTTTACCCTGGCAGAACAAGACGAAAGTTATTCTGCTATAGTAAACCTTTATGAACTTGTAAAACAATTTCTTAACACTCCTCCCATGCCTGGTACAATGGTGCGCATAAATGATTGGGATGAGGTGCGTTCAGCTGTAGAATTATGGATCAGTCATGGGCGTAGCCGTAATAAACTAAGAGATGAAGTATACTCGCGTTATACTGAACATGTTGCTAAACTTGATGTTGCTGGAATGCAGGAAAATCTGCGAACGGTCAAACAACAGTGGTTCATCCCGCGTTTTTTTGGAATGAACCGGATAACAAAAATACTCCGGGGTAAGCTTAAGCCTGGTGTTGCCATAGGTAGTGAGCTGGTTGAAAATGATCTGGAGCAAATAAGGAAGTTCCAAGAGGAAGAGAATTTCCTGTCATTAGCTAGCGAACGAGCCAGGGAAATGATAGGGAGCCTTTGGCAAGATGGCAATGCCGACTGGGATTTGGTAGCTAACGCTTGTGTTTGGACAACCAACCTGCGTAAACTCGCTGTGGATATCGCAGGAACCGACATGGAATACCTGGGAAGACTACGTGATAACTGGTCAAGCACCATTACAGAATTCCGTGAACAGCTTGGTCCTGATGGAGCATACAGTAAACAGTTAAATTCTTATATAGACGCATATAAGGCTTTCGAAGCTGCCTGGCAGGCTTTTGATCAACTGGCCATGTTAGACCAGGAAGTATTATCAGGTTGCAAGAACGACCATAATTGGTTTGAAAAGTTGCTCGAACAAATTTGCACGTGGGAAGAAAACATGGATGGATTGCGTAGCTGGTGTGCTTGGCGACGGGTACGTTCGGAAGCCGTGAATGAAGGATTAGAATCATTAGTCAAACCTTATGAGGTGGGAAAGTTGGCCCATGATCAGGTTGAACCTGCATTTCAGCGGGGATTCTACCAGGCATGGATAGAAAATGAACTTGCAAATGACACCGTATTATCATCATTTACTCGTGGTCTGTTCGAAGATAAAATACGTCAATTTAGAGAACTCGACGAAAACTTTGCACGACTAACTCAGCAGGAAGTTTATGCGAGACTGGCTGCCCGGTTGCCCCAAATTAACGGAGACTCTTTACAAAACTCAGAGATGGGTATTTTACAAAGGGAAATATTAAAGCAGCGAAACCACATGGCTCTGCGTCAGCTTTTTTCGAGAATTCCCAATCTGCTAACCAGGTTAAAACCATGTTTGCTCATGAGTCCAATTTCGGTAGCACAATATCTTGACCCTTCTCATTCACCCTTCGACATTGTTATTTTTGACGAAGCATCTCAGGTTCCCACCTGCGATGCTGTTGGCGCAATTGCTCGGGGTAAAGAAGCTATAATAGTCGGTGATCCTAAACAACTGCCGCCAACCAGTTTCTTTATGACTATAAATACCGATGACGATGATGATGGTCTGGCTATCACAGATCTGGAGAGTATCTTAGACGATTGTCTCGCTATACGTATGCCGGAAGAACATTTGCGCTGGCATTACCGTAGTCAGCATGAGAGTCTGATATCTTTCAGCAACTATCAATATTACAGCAGTTCACTTTATACATTTCCTTCTCCGGATGATTTATCTCCGGCTGTGTTAATCATTTATATAGACGGGTTTTATGACCGCGGCAAATCAAAACAGAATCGGGCGGAAGCGGAAGCAGCCGTTGCCGAGGTAGTACGACGGTTGCTTGATCCTGATTTATGTAGAAGCAGTATCGGAGTTGTAACATTCAACCAGGCTCAGCAAAGGCTAATAGAGGATTTATTGGATGAGCAGATTAGGCAAAATCCAGAGATTGAAAGTTACTTTAACGGTTCAGTGGAAGAACCAGTATTCGTTAAAAACCTGGAGAACGTTCAGGGTGACGAGCGTGACGTTATTTTGTTCTCTGTTGGGTATGGTCCGGACGCTCAAGGCAGGATAAGTTATAATTTTGGTCCGCTTAACCGGGAAGGCGGTTGGCGCCGGCTGAATGTCGCTGTTTCGCGTGCAAGACAGGAGATGATGACATTTTCAACATTAAGACCAGACCAGTTGGATTTGTCAAGGACAAATGCAAAAGCCGTTGCTGATCTAAAGGCTTTTTTGGAATATGCGGAGCGTGGTAAGCAGGCTTTATTTGCACAGAATACTATAACAGCTGATGCAGAACATGACTCACTCTTTGAAGAACAGGTTTGCTTGGCCTTAACTGAAAGAGGTCATAATGTGAAAGTTCAGGTAGGTTCTTCAGGATACAGAATTGATCTTGCAATAGTAGACCCCGATTGCCCCGGACGTTATATGCTTGGAATAGAATGCGACGGTGCAACTTACCACCGTTCGAAAACAGCACGAGACAGGGATAAATTGCGTGAGTTGGTCCTGTGTAAGTTGGGTTGGAAAATCCACCGTATCTGGTCAACTGATTGGTGGGAAAATCCACAACGCGAGATAGATCGAGTTGAGGAGGCTATCGCTTCTGCCCGAAAAGAGAGCAGAACTGATATGCCGAAAAAGGCCCCAGTAAAACAAGTACAGCCACCAACCGAGATTTATGCTCAGAGGGTAACAGTACCTATCCCGGTAGAAAAACCTTCCACATCCATGAACAGTAAGCTATACAAGATGTGTCGATTGCTACAAGTAAATTGGTCACAAGAAGATTTCTATTTGCCATCATCCAATCAGCTGATTTCGAGTCAAATTATGCAGGTGGTTAACGAAGAAGGGCCGATCAGCCACAGCTTATTGTGCAGAAGAATAATTCAGGCTTGGGGTATTACAAGGGTTGGCAATCGTATCGACGATAGAATTCGTGTGTTCTGCCGTAAGCTTAAATTCCCCATAACTCGAATAGGAAGAATTGATTACTATTGGCCGGAAAAGGCTGATCCAGTGAAATATGCATTGTTTCGAGTTCCAAGTGGTGAAAATCAGACCCGTCGTAATATAGATGACATTCCAGGTGAAGAGATAAGGAACGCTGCGCTATATGTGCTGCGTCAACAAATCAGCCTTCCCGAAGATGATCTTGTGCGGGAAATAGCTCGAATATTTGGCTATCAACGAACAAGGACCGCGGGGCAGCAGCATATCGTTAAAGGGTTAGGGCTTTTGGTCAAGACTGGAGTGGCTAAACTGGATGGGGATACACGAGTTGTACTTGTAAAGTGATCTAAAGGAGGTCCATATAATGAGTGATTTTAGTTTTGCTGTGCTTGATGTTGAAACCACAGGCCTATTCCCCGGTAGGCACGACAGAATTATTGAAATTGCAATAATAAATATGGACTTAAAAGGAGCTATTCAGAGGGATTTTGAAACATTAATAAATCCTGACCGGGACTTAGGCCCAACACATATACATAAAATTACTGCTGATATGGTAAGAAACGCCCCAATGTTTAAAGATATAGCGGGGAATATTCTGGATTGTTTAGCCGGTAATATCATTGTGGGTCACAATATAAGCTTTGATTATAGGTTCTTGGATAGTGAGTTCCAAAGACTTGGAATTAAATTGCCCAGACCCGTGACTATATGCACTTTAAACATGGCAAAGAAAATGGAACCGAGTATTCCTTCTGGAAAATTAGGGGCTTTGTGTGATTATTTTAATATTCCTATCACGAGGCAGCATAGTGCATATGGTGATTGCCTATCCACTGCAAAATTATTAAAGACTTTAATGAATGAATATGGATTAGATAATTTCAACCAACATGTCACTCAACCAGTCCAAAAATCCAGATGGCCGGTAGCTACCAAAGCGAATGATTATTTTAAACGTTCTTGTTATGAAACAAAACAGAGAGAATGTAACTATATTGGGGGATTAATTGAGAGATTACCAATCGACCTCGCCATGGATCTAAAGATTTCTAAAAACAAAGCACTAATACTTCATCAGCGGTATCTTTCAAACCTGGTAAGAATAGCACTTCTAGATGGAATAATTACTGAGGCTGAAATGGCTGATTTATATCAGGTAGCAAAGCTCCTTAATGTCTCAGATAAAATTTTATACGATTTAATCTCACGCGCTCATAAAAACAACAATATCAAGGATCTAGCTCAGGTAAGACAAGAATATATAGGAAAGACAGTTTGTTTTACTGGCACTTTAAGTTCCTTTTATGATGGTATGCAGATAACAAGAGAAATGGCTCATAAACTTGCGGTTGAGCATGGATTGATTGTCAAGAAAGGCGTTACAAAAGATTTAAATTTTCTTGTTACGGCTGATCCTGATTCTATGTCAGGAAAAGCCAAAAAAGCTAGAGAGTATAGTACAAAAATTCTTGCTGAGCAAACTTTCTGGAGTATGTTAGGTATTCAGGTTTCATGATTGCCACATCTTGCGGATTCCTTAATCTTGAAGTAGATTCATTTGCGAGTTAGTTCTACTCTATGTGTTATAACACCGAATGCAAATAAGTAATCATTATAAAATTATGAGCCTGAAATAGTCTGATGATACGAGGGGGTTAAAGGATTAAAGAAAATATTATAGAGGAGTTGGAAAAATGATTAAATCAATTACCTTAAAAAAAGTAGCAACTTTTGATGTATCAGGTATTCAAATAAAAGATCTGAAAAAGATAAACTATATTTACGGTGCTAATGGGAGTGGGAAAACCACTATTTCGAAATTAATCGACAAACAAACTGATTCTATTTTTGCCAATTGTTCGCTTGTTTGGGAAAACGGACTGCCGATTAAGGCACTTGTTTATAACAAAGATTTTAGAGAAAAAAATTTTGGTAAGGGGAGTATAGACGGGGTTTTTACTTTGGGTCAAGCAACCATGGAAGATATCGAAGCTATTAAAAAAATGGAAGAGGAATTAGCTGAAATAAAAGATGGTGGAATAAAAAAGAAGAATACATTAGATAACCAGAATATTGAAAAGCAGAATCTTGAAGATGCATTTAAAGAGGCAGTATGGACAGAAATATATAAAAAACATGAAGCTGATTTTAAAGAAGCTTTTGTAAATTATCGAAAAAAAGAAACTTTCAAAATAAAAATTCTTGATGATTTTCAAAATAACAAAGAAGCCCTTAAAACTTATAAAGAACTAAAAGAGAAAGCTAAGACGATTTTTGGAAAAGTGCCAGAAATAATGTCATTTATTACTTCAATTGACTTTGCAAGGTTAACTGAAATCGAAACGGAAGAAATATGGCAGAAGAAAATCATTGGTAAAGCAGATGTTAAAATTGCCGCTCTGATTCAAAAACTAAATCTGAATGACTGGGTAAACGAAGGTAGAAACCACTTAAAGGCAAATGATACTACCTGTCCTTTTTGCCAGCAACCAACTATTACAAACGATTTTAGAAAGCAGCTAGATGATTATTTTGACGAAACTTTCGCCACCGACTCAGCCCTTGTAAAATCTAATGCAGAAGAATATAATCGGCTGGCCTCAAACTTAATAAATGTTTTGCAACAAATTGAAGCAACTGAAAAGGCAAACAGTGAAACTAAACTCAATATCGAAACATTTTCCGCCTATCTAAAAACTTTAACAAGCCAATTTATTTCCAATAGAGAATTACTAAATAATAAAATCAAAGAGCCAAGCCGTAGTATTGATTTAATATCGGTAAAAGAACAATTGGAGAATATTAGACAGTTGATAATAAGTGCCAATGATGAAATTACTTCGCATAATGCCATTGTTAAAAATTACGCTTCTGAAAGAGCTAATCTAATTAAGGAAATCTGGAAATATATTATTGAAGAAAACAAAATTAAAATTGAAGATTATAATAATAAATCAAGGGGATTACAAAAAGGTATAATTGCTTTAGAGGGGCAACATAAAGAATTAAAGGAAAAGTATAAAAAACTAAATAGCAAGATAAAAGAAGCCAATAAAAATGTAACAAGTATTCAACCTTCTGTTGACGAAATAAACAAAATATTAAAATCATACGGATTTTTAAATTTTGAAATAGTTCCTTCTGAAACTCAAAAGAACCAGTATCAAATCCAAAGGGAAGATGGGTCAATAGCTGAATCAACTTTAAGTGAGGGAGAAATTACATTTATAACTTTTCTTTATTTCCTACAACTGGCTAAAGGAAGTAAATCAGAAGATTTGATTTCGGAAGAAAGAATTTTAGTAGTTGATGATCCGATTTCAAGTCTAGATAGCAATATTTTGTTTGTTGCCAGTTCATTGCTTAAAGAGATAATTAAATCAATTAAAAAAAGTGAAGGAAACATAAAACAGTTAATACTCTTAACGCATAATGTTTATTTCCATAAGGAAGTTACATTTATTGACGGTCGTACAAAAGAATCTAATGATACGTACTATTGGATTCTACGAAAAAACAATAATATATCTGCTATTCAGTGTTTCGAGAAGAATAATCCTATTCAAAGTTCTTATGAACTTCTATGGAAGGAATTAAAAAACAGGGAAAACAGTTCTGGAATAACTATTCAGAATTCCATGAGAAGAATTATTGAAAATTACTTTAAAATTCTTGGCAAATATGGCGATGATGATTTAATAAAAAAATTTTCAAACCGCCAGGAACAAGAAATATGCAGGTCTTTGATTTGCTGGATTAATGACGGTTCTCATGGCATTCCTGACGATTTGTTTATAGAGCAGTCTGACGACATAATTGATAAATACTTCGAGGTTTTCAAAAACATCTTCGTTCATACCAAACACATTGAACACTATAAAATGATGATGGAAGAACGTGCTGTATAGGGGTTCAAATTATTATATTTGGAGGGAATATATGCGTATTCTTCATACTTCAGACTGGCATCTTGGCCGGACCATTGAGGGAAGAAGTCGTCAAACTGAACAGGAAGATTTTTTAGAAGAACTCTGTCGCTTGGTCATAGACGAAAAAATTGATGCCATACTGGTTGCTGGTGATGTATTCGATGCTTATAACCCTCCAGCATTTGCGGAACAAATCTTCTATGATGCTGTAGACAATATGGCAGCTGGTGGGGAAAGAGCAGTTATAGTAATTGCTGGTAACCATGACAGCCCGGAGCGTTTGATAGCAGCGTCTCCATTGGCTAGCCGGAATGGTATTGTACTTTTGGGGTTGCCAATTGATCAACCTTCAATTATAAATACGCAGAATAATAATTGCGCACATGTTATTAACGGGGGACCTTCCTGGCTTGAGTTGGCGGTTCCCGGATGCAATCACACAGCTGTGTTGCTAACCATACCATACCCATCAGAAGCTCGGCTGAAGGAACTTCTTCATGACTCCCTGGAAGAAGAACAGGCTTTACAACAAGCCTATTCTGTTAAAGTTCGTCAATTGTTTAGCGAGTTGGCAAAAAATTACCGGGATAATACCGTTAACATTGCCTTGAGTCATATTTTTGTTCAAGGTGGTTTGACTTCAGATTCAGAGCGTCCCATATTTTCAATAGGTGGGGCATGTACGGTGCTACCTGAGGACCTGCCACAGAGTGCACAGTATATAGCGTTAGGTCACCTGCACCGGCCCCAGGTTGTAAAGGGCAGTAATGCAACATGTCGTTACTCCGGGTCTCCATTGGCCTATAGTTTCTCCGAGACAGGTCAGGCAAAATCCGTAGTTGTTGTAGATGTTCTCCCTGGCCGACCAGCTGAAGTACGTGAATTAGTTTTATCCAGTGGTTGCCCATTAGTACGCTGGAAGGCCACTGATGGAATACCCCAAGTATATAGCTGGTTGGATGAGGGCCGTGATCCAAGGGCTTGGATTGATTTAGAAATTAAAACTGATGCACCTCTTACTATACAGGAGGTGCAACAATTACGTAAGGCATGTGGGCGCTTCATAGATATTAGAGTGGATTACCCTGAAATTCGGCATGAAAGTGAACGACATTCCAGGGCAGGTTTACCTATAGACCAGCTGTTTACTATTTTTTACGAAAGAAAATACGGGGTAAAGCCGGATGAAAAAATGATTTCTCTTTTTATAGATATTTTAGGTGGCAGGGAAGAAAATCAGCAGAACGGAAACGGAGGTGAAGACCTGTGAAACCTATTACTCTTAAATTAGCGGGTTTGCATAGTTTCCGGGAAGTACAGGTAGTAGACTTTGAAAAACTCTGCGAGGTTGGTCTCTTTGGTATTTTCGGTCCTACTGGTAGTGGAAAATCCACTGTACTAGATGCTCTTACTCTGGCATTGTATGGCAAGGTGGAGAGGGCAACATACGGAACCCAAGGAATCTTAAATCATGCCGAGGACCGGGTGGTAGTTGAATTTACTTTTGAACTTGATCAGCCGGAAGGGCGTAAACGTTACAGGGTAGAACGCGTTTATCGGCGCAGCGGTGATAGCTCAGTAACCAGCGCGGGAGCTCGGCTCATACAGATTACTAATGATGATGAAAAGCCTATAGCGGAGAAGAGCAAAGTTACTGAAGAAATTACATCGATGCTGGGGCTCACAGTTGATGATTTCACCAGGGCAGTAGTTTTACCGCAGGGGAAGTTTGATGAATTTTTAAAGAAAATAAAGCCGCTTGATCGCCGGCGCATGCTGGAGCGCCTTTTTGGGTTGTATGAATATGGTGATAAATTAAGGCAGAAGGTGGATTTTCGGTTAAGTGAAGTAAGTAATAAAATGGCTTCTGTACTAGGAGAACTTGAAGGATTGGGGGATGCCTCGGACGAAACTCTCGATTCCACCCAAAAAAGATATGATGAAACCAACCGCATGGTAAACGAGGTAAATGATTTTCTAAAGAAACTGGAAAAAGAGCATAAAGAATTGGAAAAAATATGGACTTGGCAGGAAGAAAAGTTTTCCTTGGACCAAAAACTAAATAATCTACTTGAACGCGAACTAGAAATAGACGCCTCCAGGCTAAAACTTGAGGCAGCCATAAGAGCTGGTAAAGTTTTACCGTTCTTAAATGAAGAAGATCATGTAAAAAAAGTTTTTACAGCTGCCCAGGAAAATTTTAAAACTAATAAAGATAAGCTTTCTTTAGTCGAACTTGCAGCGGAAAAGGCAGAAGAAACCTTTGAGACTGTCAGCCTCCAGCGGCAAGAAGTAGCTCCCGTGCTTTTAGGAAAAAAAGAACGCCTAATCCAGGCAGTAGAATTGGAGAGGGAAGCTAGAGAATTAGAAAAAGGAAAATCGGGTATGGAAAACACCTTAAAGGAACTAGATGAAGAAAAGGCCAGTAACGGTGTGTACCTTCAAAATCAGCAGAAGGATAAGGCAAGTCTCGAGAGGGAAATAAAAATCTTAAAAGAAAAAATCACCATTTCGCAAGTAGACTCGGTATGGCGTAAGAAAGTTTCAACTGCTCTTCTCGCATTTCAAAGGTGGGAAAAGGCTAGAGAAGAAAAAAGTAGGGCGCAGGTTAACCGGGAGAAAAAGGAGGAACTCCTATCCGATACTAAAGAATTACTAGCTAAAGTCACGGCAGCGGAACAGAAAGCGCTAAAGATTCTTGAACAGGCTGTCATTAAAGAAGAAGAGTTGCGTGAAGGCTGTCCAGAAGACGAAATATCCCTGCAGGATTCGCTACAAGAACTGGAGCGTTTGCGATTCAAGATAGGCGAAATAACTCGTTTATCTCATGCAATATATGATGCCACAAATGTTTTAAAGAATAAAAACACAGAATTTGAAAAAAATCAGGGAGCATTCAAAAATGCTAAAGTAATTTTGACTGAAGTAGAACGTCAGCGGGATGATGCCAGGCAGATAGTACAGTTTCTAGAAGAGAAAATGAATGAACTGAACCACCGAAACATGGCTTACCACCTTGCAAGTTTGTTAGAAGAAGAAGTTCCTTGCCCTGTATGCGGGTCGGCGGACCACCCATCACCTGCAGTTACAGATAAAGTTGCTGAAATTGCGAATATAAAAATTGAACTGCAAGAGGCGCAGAATTCTTTAGAAACTGCTCAAAAAATGCTTGAGAAAGTTCAGCAGGATTATTCAGTAAAGGATGAAAAGCTAAAATCTTCAACTGAGGCAGCCCAGGAGGCCAAGGACCGTCTGTTTGTAATTAATACTGAAATAGAAGCAGCCCGCGGTACACTGCCCATTTCTTGGAATAATCTTTCCCCGTCAGAATTGGAAAAGGAGATGGTCAATCAGGAGACCCGGTTGAATCAACGGCGGAAAGCTTTAACAGATTGGCGGAAGGAACTGGTAGAAGCCCAGCAATCCTTAAGGGAAGCCCAGAATTCGTACAGTAAAGCAAAGGCTGCCAGGACGGGAGCTGAAAGCACCTTTCAGGGTAGGGAGATTGCATGGCGAGAGGCCACTGAAAATGAACTGGTTGTAACTGGGGAAGCGGATAAATGTCTCAAAAATCTGGATAATGCTCGTGGAGATATAGCATCCGATAAAATTGACGAGGAACAGAGGCGGATTGAGCGCCTAGACTTTGAACGGTCAGATTTGGAGAAAAAGCTTATTGAGCTAGATAAAAAGCTTGCCGAGAGCAACCTGGAGACAGAAAAATTAGCTGTACGGGACGGTGAGTTGGCAGTTCAGATTTCTAGAAATCAGGCAGGACTTTTGTCTTTGTCTGTTCAGCTTGAGAAAAAGGAAAGTGAAATCATTAAGATTACCAGCGGCGAATCAGCATTGTTGTTGTTGGAGCAAACTGAAACACAATTAAAGGATCTGTCCGAAATGGAACAGCAAGCACAAGGCGAGGCTAAACGTGCGATCAAGGAAAAGAACGAATTAGGACAAGCCCTGGCAGCGTCGGTTAAAGCACTAAGCATTGCTGAAGAAAGGTTGGAAAATTCACGGAAAAAGCTAGATAAAATATTAGATGAGCTATTTTTTGTTACTCGTAATGAGGCAGAACAGGCCCTACTTAAAACTACTGAGCAAAGAAATCTACAGATAGTATTGGAAGAATACGATGCAGAAAAGAAAAGGTTGGATGCTTTGAGTAACAACTTGGCTAAAAAACTAGATGGTCGTATACTTTCCGGAGAAGAATGGCAAACTCACCAAGAAAACCTTGCTGGTGCCCGTTGCAAACAAGGGGAAGCTTTAACTGCCAGGGGTGCAGCCTTTAAGGAATATGAAAAGTTGAAGCAAGATAATGCCCGCTGGAAGGAACTAACCCAACGTGCCAGTGAAATAAGGAATTTTAAACAAAAGCTTGAAGTGTTAAAAGACCTTTTTCGTGGAAACACCTTTGTGGACTTTCTGGCCGAGGAACAGCTTATAAGGGTCTCTAACGACGCCTCGATCCGGCTCGGACAACTTACAAAGCACCGCTATGCCTTGGAAGTAGATTCGGAAGGTGGTTTTATCATCCGTGACGAGGCGAACGGTGGGATAAAGCGACCTGTCAGTACCCTTTCCGGAGGGGAGACCTTTGTTACTTCCCTGGCTCTGGCCTTGGCTTTATCTATGCAGATACAACTAAAAGGCTGTTATCCATTAGAATTTTTCTTTCTCGACGAAGGCTTTGGCACACTGGACCCTGACCTTCTAGAAGTGGTGGTTACCACATTGGAAGGGTTGAGACTTGAACACCTTAATATTGGAGTAATAAGCCATGTTCCTGAGTTGAAAAACAGGCTTCCGAGACGCCTAATTGTTTATCCCGCTGAAGCCTCTGGTGCAGGAAGTCATTTTGAACTGGAGATGGCTTGAAGTAAATAGGCATTCGACTAGAGTGATATTCCTTCCATGTATGTGAAAAAGAAAGACTCATTTTCAATTATTAAGATTGCACAATAAAAACGAGCGTGGCCTAAAAGTTACAAAACTTACCTTTCAAATTTAAACCCCCTGGAGTCACAAAAACGCAAAAATCTGAAAACTACACTAAGAATTTTGGCGTTAAACAGTGGCGCTGATCAAAGATAATGTTGGTTAAGCTAAGGTTTCACAAAATTATGGTCAAAAAGAGGAGCTCTCGATGAATCTGCTTGAAAAATTACTTGGTTATGGAAAAAAAATTTTAAATGAAACAGAACTGCAGCAGGTTATTAAAAAAACTGATTATAGTCTTTTCCACCATGCAGTTGGAAAACTAGTGGATGATGGAATTCTTGTACCGGTTAAGTCTGCAGGTTTAAACGGTAGATTACCGCCTTTATTTAATAAATATCGTTTGATCAAACCGAAGGAAGATTTAGCGGTATATCTTGAAACCATCCGCCATCTTAATCCTACCTTAAATATCTCAGGTTATCTTAGAAGGCCGGAATTATATAAAAAGCACCGGTATATTGTAGAAGGTTTAAGTCGGTATTTGTGGCATTCAGCAGGATTGCTTGAAAAACCCATGTCGCGCAAGGAACGTTCATTTTCGATATGGGGATGGGAGAAGCTATTTGACAACCATTTTGTTTTGGTAAGAGAAGTCTTGAAATTTAATAATCTGGGGGATGATTTCCTTAATTATTACGATACCCCCGAACCTTTTTTTGAGTATGTGCATGCTCGCCAGGAGCATATGACCGTACTGATCCTGGAAAACAAGGATACTTGGTATACCTTTAGAAAACTGATGCAGGATACCGGGAAGAACATTGTCGCCGGCACTCCAGTGGATGTACTTCTTTACGGCGAAGGCAATAAGATTTCCAAACGAGGCGCCCTGGAGGAGTGCAATGCCGGCATGCTGGGGGGTAAAAGAGATCAAGCTGGGCGTTTTCTTTATTTCGGAGACCTGGATCTAGAGGGAATCCGTCTGTTTTTCCGGACCAGAAATGGCAACCCTAATCTTGACATCAAACCTTTTTCTGGTTTATATAAGCTCATGCTTAAACTGGCTGCAGGTGTGGAACTCCCAGTGTCACCGGATAAAAGAGATGTGACGGTACCCCTGTCAGAATTCACTACCATGCTGGGATTTGACAGTACCGATGTGCTGACAGTTTTTCTGGCAAGGGGCAAGTATATACCCCAAGAGATAGTCAATTACCAGGTAGCAGCGGATATCCTAAGTTAGAAACGAGGAATTAGATCAATGAATACGCGGGGGTTAGAGTTTCTCGAGGGTTTTGAGAAACGGATGCAGATTGTGGCGGCCATAGACTCGATTGTAAACCGCCTTAACCGGAACATGGAAATAGAGAGGCTGCTTGAGCCGGGACAACTTGATAATATTATTTTCTCCGTCCTTGTATTTATCATGGAAAGGACTCTTACCGAGGATGAGGAGTGCACTATAGAAAGTATAACAGCCTTCGTTGCCAGGATTGTCCCTGATTATGGTCTTAGTTTTCCCTGGGAGACCACCCGCAGGATCACGGAGTACATCATCAAGGATATTCTGCAAAACGGCGGAGAAACAAGATTTTACCCGGTAATGAGGTATGGGAAGGGTATGACCCAAACCCGGATCAGGCTTATTGACGACAAGCTGAAGGATGGCGAGAGGGGTTATGTGACGACCTACCAGCTTACCGACCAGGGCTATGACTTGCTCTTTAGAACCAAGGAAGTAGAGCAGGAAATCAGCTTCACTATTGAAGAGCTGAAGCTGCGCGAACTGATCAGGCGCAAAAACTACAAGAAGGCCATCGGGCAGAGCGGTAACCTGGTGCAAATGATCAGGCAGAAAAAGAACGATATCAGGCAGTTCATGCAAAAAATACGGGAAAATATTTACGACGTGGACATCCAGGAGTTTGAAAAGCTGGTCGGCAGTACATATACCTTGCTGGAGGAAGAGTACGGCATCATGAATGAAATCCGGGGTATGATCGTGCTGTCAGAGGAACGGCTCAAGGAGGAGGAAGCTTCCAGAGGTACCCTGGATGAGGAGATGAAGAGAGCGCGGTCGGAGATCGCCGTCATCAGAAGAAACATCAATACCACTATCGACGAACAGAAAGAATTAATTCTTGAACGACACGGCCTGTCAAAGATATATAAGGAGACCATTGCAGACTCCTTCGCGCTTTCACTTGCCAAAAACTATGATTTTGAACGGGAAATCTTAGTACGGCTGGAAAGATGCGATGAGAGAGTCATCCCCTCCCTGTGGCAACTGTTGAATCCCCTGTTTATGCCCAACCCTGACCGGAAGCTTAATCTACTGTCATTGTTTGAACGTCAGGCTCGGCTCAGGCAGGAGGAAGATGCGGTTGAGGGTGTGTTCATTGAGGAACTGGGAGAGGATACCGAACGCTTAAGAATCAAAAAAGCCAACGACGCCAATACAGAATTCATCCGCAGCATCCTGGAGCTGGCAGCAGGCAAAGGGGCTGGATTCATGTTTGGGGCGCTGTTTGAATATTTAAAGAGTAAAGAGGACATTTTTGACCTATTGGTCGCGGATGACCTGATTTTCAGATCAATGCTGAAGCTTTATGATCTCAACGTCATTGATATCAAGGCGTGGCAGGCGCAGCACGACGAGGTGGTCGCCAACGCCACCGGAGAGCTAGATGTCAGCTTTTGCCTGTACTGTATTGAATACGACCATCCGGATTTGTATGGGGTTAAAAAGATAGTAATCAGCAAGCCGTATGAAAGCATATTCGAGGAGGAAATTAATCATCGTGAGGGAGATGTGCTATTCAGCAAGCGCATTGCTATCAGCGATTTTATGATCGAGGTGAGCTTTAGATGAGCCATTTAAACACTGCGGTAAAGATATTCAAGAAATTGATGGACAAGGGACAGTTCGACAGGGAAACAGATGGAGACCTTTTTCTTGAGTTCCGCAACACTGAGGTCCGGTCAATCCTGGCGGAACTGGAGGACGAGATGGACTTCAGGATCGTGGAAGCGTCCAGTACTTTATACTTGGTTCCGGATAGCGGGAACAGCCTGCTGGGCTTTACAACCAGGGATTTCAGGGAATGGGTTGCCTCTGATGCCAGGCTTGTTGACGCCTATCTGCTCTGCTATATCTCCATGTTCATTTTATACTTGTTTTATGGCAGCCGGAACCGCAATCCCAAGCAGCGGGAGTTTTTGAGAATAAGTAAGTTAATCGGGGAACTAGACAGGCGGTTTGCTATGGCCTTTGAAAACAGTGAACAGGCAGCTGTGCTTGATGAAAAGTACGCGATCAATTTTGCCAGGGTGGCGGAACTGTGGGAAAGCAAACAAGACTTTGAGGAAAAAAGCCGCAAAACAAAAGCGGGCACCATCTTAAGCGCCTGCCGGCTACTGGAGCGGGAGAACCTGCTCAGGCTGGTGGATGACGACCGGGAGATTCGCACCACCAGGAAGCTTGATGACCTTATGCTGAACTATTATCTTAATGACAGCAGGGTAGACGAGATTAACGGGTTGTTTGAAGGAGGGGCTTAAGGCGGATGCCCAGGATTAACCGGATCAGGATCGTAAACTTTTCTTATAACAATGATTCCCGGCGCATTCTTGATGAAACCTTCAATTTTCATGGCGGGGAGAATGCACTTTTAAACCTGGCCAACGGGGGTGGTAAAAGCGTATTGGTCCAGCTTTTTCTGCAACCAGTGGTACCGGGTGTTAAGATCCAGGGCCGCAACATAGCGGGTTTTTTCCGCAAGAAAAAGCTGCCGGCTTACATTATGATTGAGTGGAAGCTTGACGGAGCCGGCGGGTACCTGCTTACCGGTATCGGGATGGTGTCCGCGGAAGCGCAGGGAGCGGAGGATGAGAAGAACCGGATCAGATATTTCACCTTTACCTCGAAATATACCGGCGCCAATGCCTTTGATATCGCCCATATCGCTTTCGTTAACCGCAGCGGCGGTGTACTGGAGGTGATGCCGTTTCGGGAAGCCAGGGAGATGATGATTGAAAAGGAAAGAAAAGATAGGTTCGTCTTCAGGTGTTTTCGCGAGGATGATAAGGAGCACTACACCAGGCACCTGGCTGAATTTGGGATAGCCCGGGATGAGTGGGAAAATGTCATTGCCAAGATCAATGATGGTGAAGGCGGTTTAGAGGAAATCTTCCAGAAGTATAAAAACTCCAGCCAACTGCTGAATGACTGGGTCATAAAAACTGTAGAGAAGGCCATGTTCAGGAATAAGTCTGAGTCGCGCCGACTAGAGGAGATGCTGGAGAGCTTAGTGCAGGAGGTTGTGGAGAACGAACGGTTCATTGTAGAAAAACAGCTTTTAGACGGTTTCCTGGGGACCTTCCGGGCGCAGGTTGAGTCTCTGGCCGGGTTGTTGCAAGGACTTGATGGTCAGAAAAGACTGACTGAAAAGCTTGCCGCGTTGTACGGTTATTTGACCTCCGAAACAGATTTGCTTCAGGACAAGCATGATGAAAACAAGCAGGAGATTGAGGACTGCAAGGCCGAGGAACAGTTGGTACAGCTAGAGGAACGGTCAAATGATTACTGGTTGAGGCAGTCGGAGTACGAGGAGGCCTTTAAAAAGCTTAAAACTGCCGAGACCATAAGCAGTGAAACGGAAGGGGCACTGCAAGATGCCAGAGTGCGCGAGAAAATTATGCTGGCCGCCCGCCTGGCTGAAGAAATATGCCGGAAGAGATCGGATTTTTCGGGGATAGAGGAGAGGCTGTCGGTTTCAAAGGAACAGTATGATACTGACGGCAGGGTACGCAGCCTGGAGTATTCCCTGAAGCTATTGTTAGAGGAAACCTTGCATGGAATTGACGCCGCTCTTGCCCTTCTGCACGAAGAAAAGACGGAAAAGGAAAGACTGCAGCAGCAGGCCGGGGAAGATTTGCGGGCTGCTGATAATGAAATAAGGAAACTTGATGGCGAAAAGGGGAAGCTGGAAGAACGGAAGAAAAATTTTGAGAGCTACGAAAAAGAAATCAAGCGTAAGCTCGGCATCACTTTGAGGAGAAACCTCCTGGGAGAACTAGATACCGCAGAAATACAAAAAACCAGGCTGGTCCTGGAAAAGGCCTGTGAAGAACTGGGCAAGCAGGGCAAAAGGCTGGAGGAAGCAAAGGCCACCGCTGAGACGCGCCGGCAGGATATTGACGATAAGGTAAATGAGCACCAGGTTGCTTTAGCAGAGGAGAAAGCGGCCTTAACGGGTATTGACCGGGATATACAGGAATATGAACATAGAGAGCAGGAAATAAGAGGTATTCTTGACAAATACGGTTTCGATTTTGACCTCAGGTTTGACCGGGGGCGCCTTGGGTCTGCCTTCGGGCAGCGGGTGAAAGAACTTGAGGGCAGGCTGGATGAGGCTGCCCGGGTACGTGATGACGTTACAGAATCGCTCTCTTCACTCAAAAACGGGAGATTGCATACACCTGAGGAACTGGCCTCCGTATTTGCCGGTCTAGACATCCCGTATGATACCGGTGAGTCATACCTGCGCAGCCTGCCGCCGGAGAACCGGCAGAAAATGCTTGAGAGCAATCCGGTCCTGCCCTATGCTTTCATCATGTCAAGGACGGATCTGGACCTGGTGGCGAACTCGGTTAACAGCATGACTATGCGCCGGGTAATACCCCTCATTGCTTACGAGGACCTGGGAACAACCGTGCCTAGCGACGGAAGATTGGCCCGGACCCAGGAAGGGATTACATTCGCCTGTCTGTATGAGGGCAGGATGTTTGAAAACGAGAGCCTGGTAAAACTGATGGAGGAGCTTGAACACAAGAGAGACGTTGCTTTGGAGCAGCATGGCCATTTGTCGGACGAGCACACGGCAACGGTGTCTGACCGGGCAGTTTGCGCCAGGTTTGATTATACAGCTGATTACCGGTACGGGCTGGGGAAAAAGAGAGATGAATGTAAAAAGAATTTATTGGAAATAGAAAGCAAGAGATCTGCCCTGGAAGATGAGAAAAGGGGACTTAAAAAGAGGGAAGCAGAAATTCAACAACAGCTTAAGGAATTGAATGAGGATCTGCAAAAAGCAGGTGCAGCCGTACAGCTTTTTGCCGGCTTTATTGATAAGGAAAGGGATTACCAGGACTGCCGTGGGAGACTGGCCGCTGTCGATAAGAGCATAAAGGATTGGGAAACCAGGCAGAAACAACTGACAGCCAGCCTGGACAGTTTACGGGATAATATCAGCAGGCTTGATAAGGAAGTTTGGGAAAGAGGAAAAACACAGCTTGAAGCCCGGGCAAAGTACAGTATTTATAAAGATGTTCCGGAAGCGGAAATTATAGAAGGAAACACCGCGGAACTTGAGGAAAGGCTGAAGGCTTTAAAAGAGAAATACAGCACGGAAATCGGATTGCTGGAAAGGCGCAAAGCAGATTTATCAGCTGATTTAGCTGATAAACAAAGAGATCTGGACCAACTTGGTTTGCAGGAAGAAGATTATGCCAGCGTGCTTTATAGTGAATCGGCCGCCTCTGGAATTCGCGGGGAAATAACTCGTATCGAGGGCTTATTAAAGAAAAGACAGCAGGAGGAAAAGAAGGCTGCCAAGGATGAAGGGGCAGCAGAAAGTGCTTTCAAAAATGCCCTCCGTGAGGTAAAAAGACTGGGTGTGGAGGTTCCACTACCCCCGGAAGAAATCAAGGGTGATTTTAGGGGACGTCTCAAGATGGCACGCTTGCGTGTTAATGAATTAGTATCGAAGAACAAGAATATATCCGAACTTATGAGTGGATACGGCAGGATCCAGGTGAAAATAGAGCAACTGTTCACTCCGGGCTCGGTTGATCCAGAAAAAGGCTTTATGCCTGAGCAGGATATTGCGGCTCAGGCTTCTAAGCTCGAGCAGGGCTTTAGTGAAATGGAAAGTGAAAACCGTGAGGTTGCAGCAAGGATAAGAAATAAATATTACGGCCTGAAGACGGATTACCAGGAGAAAAACATCAACATTGATAATATTTTTAAAGGACTTGACCCGCTCTGGGATAAGGCCGGGATGGAGTATGACGGATTCTATTATCTGTATGAACGGATGGGCCAGCATGGAGAAAAACTGATCGAATTGATAAGGCTGTATGAGAGCCAGCTTGCCAATCTGGAACGGAATAAAAAAGATATGATCCAGCAAAGTTTTCTGCATGGCATGAGGTTTTATGAAGAGATTCAGTGGATATCAGATAACTCTAAGATACGCCTCCAGGGAAGAAGCAGGCCGGTGCAAATGTTGAAGATAGATCTGCAGCTTGACAACAATGATGTGGCTATGCAGAGAATGAAAGAATATATTGAAGAATGTATCTCGAAGGTAAGAGAGAAAACCAGGCAGGAGAGGAGAGAGGATGAAGTCAGAAAGACAGTCGCCAGGTTGATGTCGAGCCGCGAACTGCTTAATGTATTTCTGGGAAATCCTTTTATTCCGGTCAGTGTGTTTAAGATTGATTTAAATATGCAGAACAGCCGCTTGAAGCTCTGGGAGGATGCAGTCCGTGAAAATTCGGGTGGTGAGAAGTTTGTTATCTTCTTTTCCGTTCTTTCAGCCCTGATGACGTATACTCGAGCCCGAAATATGGAGGCGGTAGGAGCGGATGCCGATATTGATACCCGTGTTCTGTTGATGGATAACCCGTTTGGGCCTATATCTTCGGAACACCTTTTAAACCCGTTATTTGAGATTGCCAAAAAACACCGTACGCAGCTTATATGCTTGTCGGATCTCAAGCAAAACTCTATCATGAATTGCTTTAACCTGATCTACATGCTCAAGGTGCGAACCAATGTTATCGGTAGCAACGAGTATTTAAAATTTGAGGAAATTATCCGTGACGAAACTGCTGTTAAAAATGATGAGAGGCTGGAAAAAGCCATATTCCGGGCTTCAGATATTAAACAAATATCCCTGTTTGATTAAATTTGGCCAAGCTGAAAGATAAACTTTAAGATCTTAATATATTTATTTTACTATAAACAGTGTATATACCTCGAATTTTATATGTATTCAGTTTTTTGTTTCTTTTTTAAGGAAGGCCCTATCTGCATAATCCATGTTTTAGTCTGTAAGCAGGTAGTTTTACCAAACAAACTTACGGTTCTTTTATAGATATACTTAAAGAGATAGTGGTTATTATTATATTAGAGATTACGTTCTTTTGGAAAAAAGTAATCCATTCCATAAAACAAATGAGCGTTTGAAACGAGGTCAAGAGGTCATTTACCTAAAAGGGTTTGAAACTTAGTTTCCGAGTGCTATACCAGTTTTTACTAATCATTTTTTATCCGGCTATATGCCGGGTTTTTTGTTGAGAGCAGAAATTTTACAAAGGAGGTGAGAAAATGAGTAACAACAATGAATACTTGTCGGAAATTATGACTGTTGAAGAGGTGGCTGAATTACTTCGTATAAAACGAGCCACAGCATACGAGTACGTAAAAAAGGGTTACATCCCTCATATAAAAATTGGTAAACAAATTAGGGTTGTGAGAAAGAAGCTGTTTGAAACAATGGGACTATAGCAAGGTGGTAAAATATCGGACGGGACTAGTATGTCCCGTCCGGCCAAGCTCTTTTATATATATAATAATACCGGGTTCAAAAGCCCGGTATATTAGTAATAAGTCTCCGTGATTTGGATTACCTGGACTACATAGACACTTGTAGCCTGGTTAGCAAATGCGTTAGCAAATCCTAGCATTCAAAACCCCGGAAGCCTTGATATTACTGGTGGACCTAAGGGGATTCGAACCCCTGACCTCTTGAATGCGAACCAAGCGCTCTCCCAGCTGAGCTATAGGCCCATGAGTTATTAATTTCTGAAGCATTTTTTATATTACCATAACCGTGCCGGGGATGCAAGGGAGGAGTATTGAAATATAGAGGAAAGAAAAACCGAGGTTTCCGGAATAATACCGGTAGGATTTTAGCCGCGCGGCGGTGAATCCTACTTAAAACCACATTTTAGGGAGCTGGCGCGGTGTTAATCTTTAACCCGTTTGACCATGTCAACAGGGTAGATATTATAAAGCGGGTCGCGAAATTAAAGAGAAAAAAAAGCAGCCTCTCCAACGAGGAGATTGCCCGCATTTTGATCAAGAAAAAAAGCAGGTGGTGCGCCGCGGCGGGGGCCTTGACCGCCCTGCCCGGCGCGGTCCCGGTGCTTGGGACACTGGTGGCGATAATTGCTGGGACCATCCTCGATATCACCGCCATGGGTTTTTTTATTACCGAAATGATCCTTGAAGTCGCCGCGGCCTATAACCGCGACCTGGATAAAGAAGGCACCTCGCGGGAGGCCGTCTGGGTGCTGGTATCGGCGGTGGGCGCCGGCGCGGCCAGCAAGGGCCTTACGGGCATGACGGTGAGGCGGCTGTCCGGCCGTGCGTTTAACCGCCTGATTGAACAGGCGCTGCTGGCCCTGGGTATCCGCGCCTCACAGCGCACTATCCTCCGCATTATACCTGTAATCGGCATGTTTATTGCCGGCGGGGTGAACTTGTATACCTGCAAAAAGGTCGGGGACTTTGTGATCAAATATTACTCTGAAAACGCCTACGTGGACAAATGGGATGGAGAAACAATAGAGGCGGAAGTCATAGCCAGAGGCGAATGAAGAGTGCGCTTGCAATTGGAGCACAAACCCCGCGGCCGGACCGCGGGGTTTTTCTCACGATACTATTTTTTGCATTTGTTCCTGGAGCTTGTGCCTTTTACCGGCTATTTCCTCGGCATAGTCTGATGATATCAAGTAAACATTTACCCACAGGTCGTGTTCGTTTGCTTTGCCTTCCAGTTCTCTCGATAAATCTTTAAATTTTTTCGTAACCCTGTCTTTAAAAGCAGAGAACTCACCCAAGATCTCAACTATGTCCCGCTGGGTATAAGAAGCTCCTTCACGCAACATTTTTGCCATAATGTGTACCCCCTCGCTACTGCCATTATATGGAT
>JAMPIU010000112.1 GCA_023667845.1 Dehalobacter sp.
CAATTTGTTCTTGGGTAAATTCTTTCTGTCTCATTTCAAATACACACCTTCCAAGTTGGTATGTATTTATTATATCATAAATAGGAAAATATTGTAACATTTTATACGCAAATTAGTATTACTAGGATGAGATTGCTCATTAATAAATCCGCAGCAGAACGGGTTTAATCATTCGTTCCACTGCGGATTCTATTTAGAGAAAGACGCCTAAATTGACATCTTCCATCTGACTGAATAAAGATACTGTATCCTTTCTGTATCCTTTTCTATCCTACCGGATTTTCTGCAGCAGGACTTCAACCGCCTTGCTCAGCTGACTGTCGAAGACAGGCTCGGTCGGAAGGATGGTAGGCTTTTCTCCTTCTTTAAGTTCGACTTCAACATCGGGCTTGATTCCCAATTTATTAATATCATTTTTCTTCGGTGTAAGATATTTGTCCGTCGTCAGCTTTACGCTGGTGTTGCCATCAAGGGTAAACACGGTCTGCACGACACCCTTGCCATACGTCTTCGTCCCGACCAGTGTCCCGCTTCCGTAATCCTTGACTGCCCCCGATACGATTTCTGCTGCTGAGGCCGTATATTCGTTGGTTAAAATGACAATGGGCATATCGATATATTCAGCAGTCGATTCTTTTGTATCTACAACGCCGTTCCTATTCACAATGTGAACGATTGACCCTTCCGGCACCAAAAAACTTGCTACTTTAATCGCGGCATTGACTTCTCCTCCGTAATTATAACGAAGATCAATAATCAGACCCTTATATTTGGTCAGATCCATCTCCCGTAAAACCTTCTCAAGTTCATCCCCGGTATTCATGTTAAAACTGGAAATATCAATCAGCCCAATATCTGACCTTCCCGGCAGAGAGATCCCTTCAACCGTCGGAACATTGATATAGTCACGGATAAGGCTTACGGTAAATTCTGTCTTCGTCTTCGGCCGGTAAATTTTAACCGTCACCTTGCTCCCGGGCTCTCCTCTTAAGATCGCGACTGCTTCATCCTGGCTGATCGTGGAGACATCGGTCTCGTCAATTTTTGTGATAATATCCCCCGCTTCGAGTCCTGCCCTTTCAGCCGGAGAACCTTTGATTGGACGCATAACAACCAATTTTTCCGGATCTGCCGTACTTAAATGTACACCGATCCCTCCAAAGGTGCCCTGAATCGAATTCATCAGCACTTTGTTTTCCTCAGCATCCTGGAAGGAGGAATACGGGTCCAGCGAACCCACCATCCCGTCGATTGCCCCGTCAACGAGTCCAGCACGGGATGTTCCATTTAAATACTGGGTGTCAATAAGATAGACCACCCGCATAAGTCTTCCAAGGTGATCATAATTGACCAGTACAAACCCGCCAACAACAAGTGCCAGCCCCAGACAAAATATCAGGCCGACTGCGGCGGCCTGTATAAAAGCTTTTTTCCAATTCACACGATTGAACAAACGTCCACTTCCCTATCAAACTCATTATTCTCTGTTAGTATATGCAGACTTGTACAAGTTAAGTCCAATTGATTAAAAATAGGCCATCGGGTTCGTCGGGGTGCCGTCTTTACGTACTTCAAAGTGCAGGTGAGCCCCAGTACTCCATCCCGTTGATCCAACATAACCGATTGTTTGGCCGGCTACCACTGTTGTCTTGACTGCAACCGCCCTTGAAGACATATGGCCGTAAAGCGTTGAAATTCCATTGCCGTGGTCGATAATAATGGCATTTCCATAGGCGCCGTACCAACCGGAAAAGATCACCGTACCGGATCCTGCTGCTACAATCTTCGCCCCGTATGGTGCACCGATATCGACTCCGGTGTGCAGTTTATACTGTTTTGTTATCGGATGTACCCTATATCCGAAAGTACTGGTAATATACTTGTATCCTGGAGCAGGCCAAACACTAACTGTCCCAGTAACTCCTCCGGTGTTGTTCTTCTGCAATTCACGGATTTTTGACTCAAGTGCTTTAGAGTCTCTCTCCAGCTTGTCAATTTGTTCGAGCATCGCTTCCTGATCCTCTTTATTCTCAGCGAGTGCTACTTCTTTTTTTGACTTGCTGCTGTCCAAATAATTCTTAGCTGCTTCCGCCTGTTGTTTTAAGCTCTCCGCCTCGTCCATTTTAGCGACTAGGAGTTCCTTCTTTTCATCTAAATCCTGTTTTTGAACACGGATATCACTTAAAATGGTTTGATCATTTTCAACTAGGCAGCTTAGATATTCTACTCTGGAAATGAAGTCGGATAAATCTGTGGATTGGAATAGAACTTCCAGATAGTTTACCTGACCTTCTTCATAGATCGCGCGTACCCGACTGCGCAGAGTATCCTGTCTCCCTTTCAGTTCCTGCTGTTTGGCTGTCACTTCCGTTTGAATCGCCGTTACTTCTTCCTGGGCCTTCGCATGGGCGTTTTCTTTCTGATCCAGATCCACTTCAGCGTCAGAAATTTGCGTCGTCAGTTGCCGAATCTGTTTCTCCATCTGTTGCGCTTTTGTCGTTAGGCTATTCAGGTTTCCTTCCGCGTTTTTCTGCTGATTCAGGATCTTCTCCTGCTGCTTAAGCGCATCAGACAGTTCATCCGCGGTCACAGGAAAATTGAAAGTAACCATTAGAGTTAAAACAATCAGCAAAACAACCGGTCTTGTCATTTTAATCATATTTTACGCCATTCCCCCCCAATAAAACTCAAAGTTCGTTAACCTCGACGTCTAAAATCATGGAAAACTGATTCTAAAGGTTCAAAAATTTTCGTACAGAGAACGCACTTGCCAGAAATCCCATGGCAGCCCCGCCCAGAACCATCAGCAGAAGCACATTGATAATGAACTGTTGACTGCTGACAACAGGCAGGAAACTCAAGGTCGAGATAATATACTGCAGGAGCCAGGTATAGGTAGCCCCAACCAGCGCAACAGCCAGGATTGCCCCGACCATACCGATGACGATCCCTTCGATGATAAAAGGCCAACGAACAAAGGATTTGCTGGCGCCAACCAGGCGCATGATTTGAATCTCTTTCTCTCTGGAATTTACATTGGTTTTAATATTTAAAACAATTAAGAGGAAAGAGGCACAAGCAAATGCGGCAACAACGCCAATCCCGACCCAGCGAAGCCACTGAGTAAAGACAATCAGTTTCTCAACAAATCCCTGCCCATAACGGACTTTCTCGACTCCGGTCAGCCCGCTTACCTGGGAAGTAATCTCTTCGACGAGACGGGCATCGGTCGTTGTAATTGTAATCTTATCCGGAAATGGGTTCACTCCGCCCAAATCCTCCAGAAGAGAGTCGGAACCCATGGATTCCTGAAACTCTATAATAGCCTGATCTTTAGTGGTAACGGCAACGGTTGCGACACCTTCAAGTTTTTGAATCTGACTTTTTAAATCGGTAATTTGTGATGTCTCCAGATGATCATTTAAAAACACGGCAATTTCTACCTGGGATTCAAAGGTCTCGGCAATGTTCGATGTGTTGACTAAAAAGAAAACCGAATAACCAACGATTGTTAAAGAAATCATCACCGTTAAAATGGATGCGGCACTGAGCCAGAAGTTTCTTTTCAATGATACCAGAGACTGGGTTAGAACATATTTTGCTGAGTTAAGTGACAATTCTGTATGCCCCCTCTATGCTGTCATCAACAATCTTGCCTTCTTCAATCCTTATTACCCTCTTATTCATTTGTTCAATAATGTACCTGGCATGTGTTGCCATTACGACCGTGGTACCCAGCTTGTTGACATGGTTAAGCAGTTCCATGATACTCCAGGAAGTATCGACATCAAGATTCCCTGTAGGTTCGTCCGCAACCAGCAAAGCGGGTTTGTTGACCAGCGCTCTGGCAATGCAGGCGCGCTGTTGTTCGCCTCCTGAAAGCTCGGAAGGAAAGGCATTCTTTTTCTTAGCAAGGCCAACCAAATCCAAAATCGTATTCGTATTCTCTCTAGTTTCTTTCATACTTTTACCAATAACCTGCTGGGCAAAAGCGACGTTTTCAAACACGGTCTTTGCCGGAAGCAGCTTGAAATCCTGAAAAATAACACCAATTTTTCTTCTGACCAATGGCACATGGCTGGAAGACATTCTCACAAGATTGACATTATCGATGAGTACCTGTCCCCTCGTAGCAATTTCTTCCCGGTAGAGCAGTTTGATCAGTGTCGATTTGCCGGCCCCGCTGGCCCCAACCAGAAATACAAAATCTCCCTTAGCGACGTCAAGGTTGACGCCGAACAGAGCGCGGGCACCATTCGGATAGATTTTAGAAACATTCTTTAGCTTAATCATTCATTGTCCTCCGGAAGACCTATTAACATTTATCTCTTCGACATTTTGTGTTATTTTCCTGTCTAAGACAGCTAAAAAAATTAAACATTTCCTGAAAAATGGCAAAATCTCAGGAGTGCATTCCACAATTATTAAACGATAGTGTAAAAAATAAATATATTGACAAATAACAGCAGAAATATATTTGATTTCTTTAGGCTATTTTCTGATCCAAATCTTCTTACTATTTTCATCGGCAATTAAAAGAACAAATTGAGCAAAAGTAAAAAGCAGAATACCCTTTTGGGGAATATCCTGCTTTTATTTGTCCTGCAGCTCTTTATTTTTTGGCAATCACTCGTCTTACAGCTTCAACAATGTCTTTCGCTGTAAGATGATACTTCACCAGCAGTTCATCCGGGCGTCCGGACTCTCCGAAAACATCATTGACCCCAACCCGGCAGAGCGGGACAGGACAATTTTCGCTTAATACTTCTGCCACTGCACTTCCGAGTCCGCCGATAATGCTGTGTTCCTCCGCAGTGACAACTGCTCCTGTTTGTTGCGCGATCTGAATAATGGTCTGTTTGTCCAGTGGTTTAACAGAGGCACAATTGACAACCGCGACATCGCAGCCCTGCCCGCTGAGTTCACTCACAGCCTTCAGCGCTTCCGCTACCATGAGCCCGTTTGCGATAATGACAGCATCTTTGCCGTCTTTCAGGACATTGGCCTTGCCAATCTCGAACTGATAGGAAGATGAATCAAAGAGCACGGGCAGCGCCAGTCTTCCGAGCCGGATATAGACAGGTCCCTGGTATGCTGCAGCAGCTTTGATGACTTGACTTGTTTCCTCCGCATCAGCAGGAACCAGTACTGTCATATTCGGCACCGAACGCATCAGCGCCACATCCTCCACAGCCTGGTGGGAGGCACCGTCTTCACCTACACTGATCCCCGCATGGGTAGCCGCAATCTTCACATTGAGCTTCGGATATGCAATGGAATTCCGGATCTGTTCAAAAGCCCTTCCTGTCGCAAAGATTGCAAAGGTACTCGCAAAAGGAATTTTACCCGCTGCTGCCAGCCCGGCCGAGACTCCCATTAAATTTTGTTCGGCAATGCCTATATTGATGAAACGTTTCGGAAATACCTTGGCAAAATCGGCTGTTTTGGTTGACTTGGACAAGTCGGCATCCAGAACCACAATATCCTTGTTTTCTCCGCCAAGCTGCACAAGTGTTTTGCCATAGGCATCTCTCGTCGCTATTTTTTCCGCTTTAATCAGATCAAACATCTCAGCCATTAGTTTTCACCTCTCAGTTCAGCCAGGGCAGCTTCCGCTTGTTCAGGGCTGGGTGCATTTCCATGCCACCCCGCCTGGTTTTCCATAAAAGATACCCCTTTCCCTTTAATGGTTTTGGCGATAATCATCGTCGGTTTGCCCTGAACCTGCTTCGCTGCTTCCAGGGTATCCGTCAATGCTGAAATGTCGTGGCCGTCAACCTCCAGGACATTCCATCCAAAGGCTCCCCATTTGTCGGAGAGCGGAGAAGAATTCATGACTTTTTCCGTCTCCCCGTCAATTTGAAGACCGTTAAAGTCCAGGATGCCAATCAGATTATCGAGCTTATAATGGGCTGCTGCCATTGCCGCTTCCCAAACCAGACCCTCATTCATTTCCCCATCACCTACGAGACAATATACTTTGTATGTTTTTTGATCAATCTTGCCGGCGAGCGCCATCCCAACTGCAGCTGAAATGCCCTGTCCCAAAGAACCGGTGGACATATCGACTCCCGGAACCTTTTTCATATCCGGATGCCCCTGGAGAAAGTGTCCGGTCTGCCGTAAGTGCTGCAGCTCCTCGCGCGGGAAATATCCCTTTTCAGCCAGAGCTGCATAAAGTACAGGGGCAGCATGCCCCTTACTGAGCACAAAGCGGTCCCGCTCAGGCCATCCAGGATTGGCCGGATCAATATTCATGATCCGGAAGTATAAGACGGCAAGGATATCTGCGGCCGAAAGGCTGCCGCCTGGATGCCCTGATTTAGCTTTTTCCAGCATTTCAATGATGTCCTGACGTATCCTGCAGGCGATTTCTTTTAAATCTGACATGGTATAAAGCTTCCTCCTTTGCTTGGTCACAATTTATTTATTCTGTCCGACAATTTGCTGAAGATAAGCCGAAATATACGGATCAATTTCCCCATCCATCACCGCATTAACATTCCCTGTTTCATAGCTGGTTCGATGGTCTTTGACCATGCTGTAAGGATGAAAGACATAGGACCGAATCTGGCTCCCCCAGGCAATATCATTTTGCTCCCCACGAACCTCAGATATTTCCTCTTCCTGTTGTTTTCGCTTTAATTCCAAAAGCTTGGCCTGAAGAACCCGCATGCAATAAGCCCTGTTCTGAATCTGTGAGCGCTCGCTCTGACATTGAACAATAATTCCGGTAGGCAGGTGTGTGATCCGTACAGCAGAATCCGTCTTATTGACATGCTGTCCGCCGGCTCCGCCTGAACGGTACGTGTCAACCTTTAAATCCTCCGCATCAATGGTTATCTCTGCATCATCAGTGACTTCAGGAATCACATCGACGGAGGCAAAGGAAGTATGCCGCCGTCCGGAGGCATCAAAAGGAGAGATACGAACCAGACGGTGTACCCCTTTCTCACATTTGGCGTAGCCGTAGGCATTCTCCCCGGCCAAGGAAAATGTTACACTTTTAATTCCTGCTTCTTCTCCCGGGAGAAGATCGAGTGTCTCGACTTTAAATCCCCGGCGTTCACCCCAGCGTACATACATCCTGTACAGCATCTGCACCCAATCCTGGGATTCGGTTCCGCCTGCGCCGGAGTGAAGGGTAATGATCGCATTATTACGGTCATAAGGTCCGCTGAGCAAAATCTCTAGTTCCAAATCAGCAAACTGGTTTTTCAATTTAACAATGGTGTTTTCAATTTCCGATTCCAAAGAAATATCGTCTTCCTCCACAGCCAGCTCCCAAAGTGCAGCGATGTCCTCGATCTGATCCTGGAGCTGTTGATGGACCGTCACCTTATCCTTCTCACGGGTCAATTCCTGCATGACTTTTTGCGCTGAAGAAGGATCATCCCAGAAACCGGGTTTGTTGAGTTCGTCCTCAAGCTTGGCAATCTTTATCTGACGGCCAGCAACGTCAAAGGGAAACCCTCAAATCTGCTAAACGCATTTTTAGATTCTCAATTTCTTTTTTCCAATCGGCAAGCATTTTTCCACCCCTAGATTATTTTTTCCACTGCTTATTAAAGTAAAACAAATCTGTTTTGTCAACATTTTATTTAGCTGTTGATTCCGCAACATTTCTTATATTTCTTCCCACTTCCGCACGGGCAGGGATCATTGCGGCCAATATGTTCCCCAATTTTGCGGGGCTTCTTGACCTGCTCCTGTTCTTCCTCATAACGGTTCTCGGAGACTTTTTGCGCCTGTTCCGGAACTTGCGTCGTAATCCGAGGTGTTACTCTTAAGATATAAGTCGAAACGTCCTCCTGGATGGATTCTACCATACCCTGGAACATATCAAAGGCTTCATTCTTGTATTCAAGGAGCGGATCGCGCTGTCCGTAAGCTCTTAAGCCAATCCCTTCCCGGAGGCTGTCCATCGCGTCAAGATGTTCCTTCCAGCGGGTATCTACAACCTGCAGAGCCACTGCTCTTTCAATTTGGCGCATCAGGTCCGAACCGAACTGGGATTCCCTGATCTCGTACAGTTCATGCACCCTGTCGGTCAATAGTTCTTCAACTTCTTCTTTGGCTAAATTGCTAATCTGTTCGGGGGTAAAGTCATGATCAGGAAGAATGACATTGTCGACATAGTCCAGAAAACTGACCAGATCCCATTCTTCCGGATACGGGCTATTTCCGCTGTAACGCGCTGTGGTGTCGGCAATGACTTTTTCGATCATATCCATTACCTGTTCTTTCAGGTTTTCTCCTGTCAGAACGGATCTGCGCTGCGAGTAAATAATCTCACGCTGCTTGTTCATAACATCGTCATAATTCAGCACGTGTTTGCGGATGTCAAAGTTTCTACCCTCGACTCTCTTCTGGGCTGTTTCAATACTGCGGCTGACAATTTTGGATTCGACAGGAACACTGTCGTCCATACCCAGTTTGTCCATTAGCCCGGCAATATTGTCACCGCCGAAAAGCCGCATCAAATCATCGTCAAGCGAAATATAGAACTGGGAAGACCCCGGGTCACCTTGACGGCCGGAACGTCCTCTCAGCTGATTGTCAATCCGGCGGGATTCATGTCTTTCCGTGCCAATGATATGCAGTCCGCCAAGTTCCTTTACGCCTTCCCCAAGAACAATATCTGTTCCTCTGCCTGCCATATTGGTTGCAATGGTTACCATACCCTGTTCCCCCGCCTTGGCGACGATCTGGGCTTCAAGTTCATGAAACTTAGCGTTCAGCACCTGATGCGGAACACCTTTCTTTTTCAGCATGTCGCTGAGCTTCTCGGATTTTTCAATCGAAATCGTTCCAACAAGTACTGGCTGGCCTTTGGCATTCTTTTCCGAAATATCGTTGACTACGGCGTTAAACTTGCCTTCTTCCGTCCTATAGATAACATCAGGCAGATCCTGTCTGACCATCGGAAGATTCGTGGGGACTTCTACGACGTCCAACCTGTAAATATTAATAAATTCCTGCTCTTCCGTCTTCGCGGTACCGGTCATGCCACCAAGTTTCTTAAACATCCGAAAAAAGTTTTGAAACGTAATTGTTGCCAGCGTCTGAGATTCCCGCTCAATCTTGACATTTTCCTTGGCTTCAATCGCCTGGTGGAGTCCCTCGCTGTACCTGCGCCCGAACATTAAGCGGCCCGTAAATTCATCGACAATAATGACCTGACCGTCTTTCACCACATAGTCACGGTCAAGCTTGAACAGGGTATGCGCTTTCAAAGCCTGATTGACGTGATGCGCAACTTCATTGTGTAGGTCATCGTATAAGTTATCCACCCCGAGCATTGTTTCAACCCTAGATACCCCATTCTCCGTCAGCGTTACAACTCTGTCCTTTTCATTGACATGATAGTCTTCCTCCGGCTTAAGGCGGGGGACAACCTTCGCAACCCGGAAGTACAGTTCAGTGGGCTTATCAGCTTCTCCGGAAATGATTAATGGCGTCCTCGCTTCATCGATCAGAATCGAGTCTACTTCGTCCACGATGGCATAATGGAGCTCCCGCTGGACGACAGCGGCAGGATTGACGGACATATTGTCTCTCAGATAGTCAAATCCAAATTCATTGTTCGTGCCGTACGTAATGTCGGCGTTATAGCTTGTCCGCCGCTGTTCGTGGGTCAGACCATGAACAATCAGCCCGATGGACAAACCGAGAAAATCATACACCTGGCCCATCCAGTTGGCGTCACGGGTGGCAAGATAATCGTTAACCGTCACAACATGGACGCCCAAGCCGGTTAAGGCATTTAAATACGTAGGCAAGGTTGCAACCAGCGTTTTGCCTTCCCCGGTCTTCATTTCGGCGATCCTTCCATCGTGAAGGACCATTCCGCCTATAAGCTGAACATCATAGTGCCGCTGTCCGAGAACTCTTTTCGAAGCCTCCCTGACGACAGCAAAGGCTTCCGGCAAAAGATCATCCAGCGTCTCACCCTGTTCCAGTCTTTCTTTGAATTCCACTGTCTTTGCTCTGAGTTCGTCATCAGAGAGTACCTGTATGGAAGGTTCCAACTGATTAATTTTTTCAACTTTCTTTTGGTACTTTTTTATATCTCTGGCGTTGTCATCAATCAAATCCTTTAAAAAACCCATTTTGGTCCACCTTTCACCTTGCGCGGTGTGCTTAATATGATTATTTTATCACTGTCTTACTGAAGGTTCAATCTAAGCAAAAAGATGTCCCGCTTAGGCGGGACACTTTTTTGCTCAGGATATGCGATTAATAAACCTGAGTCGTTCAGCCGTTTTAGTATTCTGGCTCTAGTAGGCCGTAGCCGCCGTGTTTACGCCGGTAAACAACATTTATCTGCCCCGTATCTGCATTGGCAAATACAAAAAAATTATGCCCGATCAGGTCCATCTGCATCGCTGCCTCGTCAACCGACATAAGCTTAGCTGAAAACTTTTTTGTTTTAACAATGCTGTTATTGTCAAAGATTTCTTCATCATCCTCGAGGATATAGCTCGGCTCCTCCTTCGTGGATTTTATTCTCTTTTTCCCAATACGCTTGCGGTATTTTTCCATTTGGCGTTCCAGCTTATCCACTACCAGGTCGATGGAGGAATACATATCATCTGTTTCTTCCTCACCTCTGAGAAGAAATCCGTTTAGCGGGGCAGTAACTTCAACTCTCTGACGTTCTTTTTCTACGGACAGCATGACTTGAATATCGAGAAAATCATCGGAGTACTTCTCCAGCTTACGGACTCTTTTTTCTACATAATCCTTTAACGCGTCCGTCATTTTCATTTGTTTGCCTCGAACATTGATATTCATAGTCTCAACCCCTTTCGCCTGATATAGTATTATAATTCATCTTTTCTTATTAAATTCCTGCCATATTTTATCTTTGTTTAGTGATATTATTACCTCAACGAACTGAAAACATCCTGAGAAGCAGTATCTTGTTAACCTTAAAATTTTATATGATGGCGAGCAGATTTTCTGCAAGACAACGCAGTATTGCGAAAAATCTGCTGTCAGGATATATGAGATTTAGGGTTAACATGTTACTAGCGTTTCGGTTTGTTGAAGTTATACACAACAAATTGTGGATAATGTTGATAACTTTACTTTTTGGCGTATATTTTCATTTTTATTGGTGGATAAAATTGTGAGCAGTCCATCGATTAGTACGAAGGTCCTATTTTTGTCTTCATTCTGCAATTTTCTGCAAAAAATGATTCTTCTGCGGCAAATTGTCTCATTCTTCTTTACCCGCGCCAAGACAAAAAGCATAGACTTTCTTTACCCCATTCTTTTTCAGTACCCCGGCACATTCTTCCAGCGTCGAGCCTGTCGTCACAACATCATCAACCAGCCAGACAATTTCCCTGAGATCACTGTAACCAGGTTTGACTGAGAAGGCATCCCGGAGATTCCGCAGCCTTTGCCTGCGTCCCAGGGTAGTCTGAGGAATTGTATCCTTCATTCGGTCAAGCAGATTCTGATAAGGAATTGCCAGCTGCCTGCTGATGATTGAGGCCAGCGCCTCTGCTTGATTGAATCCTCTTTGGGACAGCCTGTCCGGATGCATCGGCACCGGAACTACTGCGTCAGGAGGAGGCAAGCAGCGGATAACCCATGGAATGATCACTTCTGCCAGAGACGCTATCAGATATGGCTGTCCCTTATATTTAATTTGCTGAACTAATTCTTTCCAGGCACCTTTGTAATAACCCAGACAGGTTACCTTATCCAATCCTTCCGGCCCCTTTCCTGTTTCACAATTTCGGCAACGTGTTTTGGTCTCTGCAAGAATTTTGCCGCAGGAACCACAGCGAGGCAGATTCGGAAAAAAATACGCCTGCTGACAAATCAGACAGACCGGTTCTTCTGATACATTGCCGCAAAGCAGACAATACGTTGTCTTCTCATACCACAAAAGCGCTGCGTTTTCTTTAAGTTTCAAGAATAAATCAACCATTCAGACATCCCCATTCTTCAGCCAGCCTGTTCTGGTCCTGAATCCAGCGGTTGGCCTGGATCATGGCCTGGGTTTGTTCGGCATAAATAAAGACGGCTCTTCCAACCGGGCATTCTGCGCTCCGGCCTGTTCTGCCGGCCATCTGGACCAAAGCCCTCGCATCATAGAGCGTATGATCCGCAAATAAAACTGCAACCTGTACACCTTTAATGGTTATGCCTCTTTCTAAAATGGATGTACAGACAAAAATATTAATATCGCCCTGCCTGAAAAGTACGATCTTTTCTCTCCTCGCAGCATCCGAGCTCCAGCTTCCCTCCACGCGCAGATTACAAAAAGCCATTTTCAGCACACCCGTCCATTCTTTAACCAACGCAACGGTGGGGACAAAGACCAGAATCGGACCGTCCGCAATCAATTTCAGCAATACTTTTTTCAATTCAACCAGTGAACGATCCCTGGTCGGTTTATTTTTTTGCCATTCGGGGACCGGAACAGGAAAGCCATGATGTCTTACAGGGAGTCTGACGATCGCACATTTCTGGCTCTTGACCCGTAACAGAATTTCTGCTGACGGTGTCGCTGTAAGACAGATAATTTGTCCATCTGGTCTTAAAGCCTGTCTGATTCCATATTCCAGGACGCTGCTTCCTTCATAAGGATAGGCGTCAGTCTCATCAAGGATAATCAGGTGAAAAGCCCGATAAAATCTCAGAACTTGATGCGTTGTTGCGACGGTTAGCTTTGAGGGCTCCATATCCTGCGGCAGCGCTCCGCTTAAAATTTTGATATTGTATTCCGGAAAATTTTTCTGCAAACGAGGCTGAACGTCGTGCACAACGTCCTGTCTGGGTGCCGCAAAAAGAACCTTTTTATTCTGACGCAAAAAACTATCGATCAAAGGGAAACAAACCTCTGTTTTTCCAGCACCGCAGGCAGCCCAAAGCAGCGTTTCTTGTGCTTTTTGCCGGTGCACCTGCTGCCAAAGCTCTTCGGCTGCCTTTTCCTGCGCAAAAGTAAATTCCAGGCTATAACTCCGGATAGTTTGATCTGGTTTACACTTATCTGTATCCACCTGTGTTTGACCCGGAACATCGACGGAATGGAGCCTAAAAAGAATTTGCAGAGAATTGAGCGGTCCAATTTCCCGACAGTCAAGGCAGGTATATGTATCGCCATACAGTGATGGCCATTCTTCATAATGACTGCTTCCGCAGCGCCGGCAGAAATACCTGGATCGAACCTGTTCAAAAATCGGCAGCCACTCTGCATTTCCGCTCTGCACAGCTTTTTGCATGAAGCCCAGAAGTTCCTTCGTACTAACGCCGAGCTTTTTCTCCACAATCCGAAACTCATTTTCGGCGAGTTGCCTGCCCTCCGCTATTCTCAGGAATTTTTGGTACATGGTTTCATTCTGCAGTACTTCGATATTGAATGCCTCCGGCAAGGCCTCCCGGCTGGTATCCTGCCACCGAACCTTTTCTTGAACGCCCATATTTTCTTTTTTCATCCGATTTGTTAGCTTTTGGGCAAGCCTGTTTTCAAAGTCCCTGTCTATAACTGGTGCTGATGGCAGAGCTGATGAAAATGGCTGCGTGGCTGGTTGTGTTGTTGGTTTTTTATTAGGCAGCCCTGCAGTGACGGCCAGCAGCTTTCCTAGCGGTAACCCCGGGCTCAAATACCTCGTCCACCCTCCCAGGATTAGGCCCGCAGAAGGCAGCGGAGAAAAACAGAATTCTCCATTGTCTTTGGCTAAAATGTAAAAAAGCACGCTTTTGTCCTTATCCTTTCTGAGTATACTGAACCGTCAGGCCAGGAAAACGTCTTTCCAGACGGGTCTTGGTTCTTTCCTGCTCGTCTTTAGGAAGATTGGCATTCTCCTGCGACATATCTATGCTGACAATTATTCCCTCCTGCCTGTTTCGCGTTTTTCTGACCATATAAATTTCTTTTTCAATATCCTCATGGTCAAATTCCCTGGCCTCAATAGCCAAAACCGCATTGTCAGTGATTGTCTTCACCTGCCGCGTGTTGTTTGTTCCAAAGGCCTCAATTCGTTCAGACAGGGCATCCGGAAGCTCCCACTCATATTGTCCTGCCCATAACCAAAGAATAATCAAACCTACCGCCAATACACCATAAATAAGCATCATGTGCCTGACCTGCCTTTGCCGTATAATCATTAATTCTTATGATTATTTCTATCATATGCTTCAGCTAAGCAAGGCGGTTCTGATCTTGTCCTGATTTTCTGCTTTTTCCCCGGTATTCAGCCCGACCAGCAGCCAGAATAAGATGCCAACAATCCCAAAAGACATATCCACATCAATCAGGCTGTGCAGTCCCAAAAATAGAGCTGCTGCTTTCGTACAGATCGTTGGAAGGTCATTTCCATTCCGAAGGTCCTGGACAAAACTCCTGAGTCCTTGCCGTGCCCAAAGCATTAATAACAAAAGAGCAATGATCCCCTGATTTAAAAGCACCCGGCAAAATGAAGAATGGGTATCCAATGTCCAATAAGGGGTGGTCTGAATAAAGGAAAAACCGAGCCACCCTCCCGCCCGCGGCAGAAAATATGCATCCCTGGCAAGCTGGATGCTGTCAGCGTAATACGTAATTCTTTCCGCCATGCTGGTATCCGTCCAGGAACATAAATGGCTGAATGGCACCTGTATACTCGAAACTGCAGGGTATAGGACAATGATCAAACAAGCAAGAAGTATTATTCTGACTGACGCCTGAGAACGCTTTTCGGTTACAGTTCTGATGCTATCCATATTTATAATATTCTTTTGAGTTAAAGCTCTCTTTTTTAGCAATAGAATCGGGATAAACAACAAAAGCAGCAGCATTGAAGCCCTTGATCCAGTGGATAGGATACTTATTCCCAGCAGCAGCAAGAAAAATGGGTTAAATTCCCTTTTTATCAATATTACCATTAATTGGCACCCAAGAAAAGCTGCAGCAGAATTTGGATATCCGAAACAGAAGGCATAGCGCCCTTCTTCCGGCGGGCCAGGCGGCAGCCAGATATTTTCACTTCCGGGCAGCCAGGACAGTACCACCGCCAAGATTGTCAACCATATCATTCTGTTTAAAAACCTATTTGCCCCCCCGGCAGCCGCCAGCTGTATTCCCCACAAATAGGCAGATAAATATACCAGCCAGCGGAACGCTTCTAGCCAGCCATCAATTGCCCTGACTGGACTGAATAGTCCCGCCAGCGAAAAAAGGCTCAGCAGCAAAAAAATGCTCACCGGATTCCGAAATTTTTTTTTGGCGGCGATAGTTGTAAGACAAACTTGTTTCCAGTGAGCAATCGTGTAGAATATTAAGACAGCACCCAGGACAAGCCACTCTCGGATAAAAAAAATCCCGTGGCATATCATACCCAAAAACATAAACACACTCAGGAAATTTTCTGTCCTCCCATAATTCACCTTAATCCTCCGCAGGACTTGCAAGTCCAATCATATTTCTCTATCATATTTATAACAGCAGAGAAATATTATGCCAAAGGCTTTGGAGGAGGCAATCTATGTCGATTAATGTTCTTCATCTGATTGGAGGCGGCGAGATCGGAGGGGCTGAGCAGAACGTTCTGAATCTCCTGAAAAATCTGGACAGGCAAAGCGTAAATCCTTTTCTGGGTTGTCTGGCCAAGGGCTCCGCGCTGGCACCATGTGCACAGTCTTTCGGCATCCCGTCTGAAATATTCCCCATGCAGTTCCCTTTTGACCTCTCCCCTTTGCCTACCATTATTGCTTTCTGCCGCAAACATAAGATTGCGTTAATCCATGCCCATGGCACAAGGGCTAACCTTCTGGGGCGAACCGTCGCGAGACTCACCAAGATTCCCTGCATTTCAACCATCCACAGCCTGCCGGAATACGATTATCCGTCTTCCCTCAAAGGCAGGATTTCTCTCTGGGTCGATAACCTCACCCTGCACTGGTCTGCCGGCATTATTGCGGTATCCGTTAGTCTCAGCCAATCCGCTGCCATCCGACTGAACAGGAAAGGATTAACTTTGCCGGTGAACGTGATCTATAACGGTAGTGAAATATTTTCATTCACTCAACCAAACCAAATGCTCAAAGCCTTCCGTGAACAATGGTCAATCCCGGATCATTGTCTTGTCATCGGGACGATTGGCCGTCTGCACCCGGTGAAAGGGCAGTTTTACCTGATTGAAGCGATGAAACTGCTGACTGCGGAAATCCCTGACCTTCATCTGCTCATCATCGGTGAAGGTCCTCTTCATAATCAACTGACCGAACAGCTGAAGCTTTCCGGACTTCCATTTACGCTGACCGGCTACTTGCCTTCAGCCTGGCAGGCCCTGCCGGCGATGGATTTGTTTGTATTTCCTTCTCTGAGCGAAGGAATGGGACTAGTTTTACTGGAAGCCGCTCAAGCCGGAATCCCGATTATAGCTTCCAAGGTCGGCGGGATCCCTGAACTTCTGGAAGACCACAAGGAAGCCCTGCTCGTTCCGCCGGCTGACCCTGCGGCGATGGCGCTGGCCTGCAGCAAGGTGCTCAAGGGCAGGGCTTTTTCTGCCGAAATGACTGCCCGGGCTAGGCAAAAGGTCAGCCTGTTTTCCATTGAAAAAATGGTTCAGGATACAATAACTTTTTATGAAAAAATAATAAGCTAAGTGCGCTGTAAACGGTCACTTAGCTTTCGTTTATTATCTGAGCGGGTTATTTTACTGATCGATTAGAATCGTATTTATTCCCTATTAGAATCATCCGGTCAAGATTAACCGATATGAACCGTTTTTTAGTCAGATCCCGGAAAATATTTCTGTTTCAGAACCCTTAGAAGGTACAGTGGAAGTACAACTTGCCTTTTTATCCGGCCCGGTTCGCTGATCAGCCGGTAAAGCCATTCCAGTCCGGATTCCCGAAATATCCCGGGGGCACGTTTCACTTCTCCGGACAGTACGTCGAATGACCCCCCGATACCCATACTTACTTTAGCCAGCCCTGCGTGTTCATGATTCCAGTATTCCTGTTTGGGGGCACCCAAGCCAACCAAAAGAATATCCGGTGCAAAGTGACGGATCTGCCGGATGACCTCCGGCTCTTCTGCCTGCGTAAAAAAACCATGATGACACGCCAACGCTATCCCCGGGTACCTCAGGCTCTGCTGCCAAATAACTTTTTCTGCAATGCCCGGCTTCGCGCCCAACAGAAATATTCTCCATCCGTGACGGTTGCTTTCCCCTAAAATCCCTGCTGTCAGGTCGATGCCGGTTACTCTTTCTTTGACCGGACAGCCAAGTTTCCGGGCAGCCCAAACTACGCCGACCCCATCCGGTACGACAAGACCGGCTGAATTGATGACTGCTAGGAGATTGGCGTCATGTTCAGCTTTGTAAATTAATTCGGGATTTGCGGTCACAATCCGGAGTTGCTGCCCCAGCAAAATCGTATTTTTGATAGTTTCAAGGCAGTCCTGCAAACTAGCCGGATCAATACGCGTTCCCAATATTTCCAATTGTTTCATTTTTGTCCCCGGGATTCTCACTTGAAACTGTTTTTAAGGACTTTGCCTGTCCCTAAAGCGACACAGGAAATCGGATGATCGGCAAGGGTCACAATGAGTCCCGTCTCCTTGGAAATCCTCAGATCCAGGGAATTCACCATCGATCCTCCGCCGGTAAGTACGATTCCCCTGTTCATAATATCCGCAGCAAGTTCCGGCGGTGTACGCTCTAGAACATCTTTAACTCCGGCTACAATCACTTCTAGCGATTCTTCCATCGCTTTATACGTCATTTTTGAATCTACCGTGATGGTCTTCGGGAGTCCGGTGATGAGATCTCTTCCTCTGACATCGATCTCCGCGTCGTCTGCTTTTCCTTCCTGAACGGCGCAGCCGACTTTGATCTTGATATCTTCCGCCGTTCTTTCTCCGATCATTAAATTGAATTCTCTGCGAATAAACCTGATAATCGATTCATCCAGTTTATCCCCGCCCATGCGGATGCTTTTTTTGGTTACGACCCCACCCAGGCTGATTACTGCAATATCTGTCGTTCCACCGCCGATATCGACGATCATGTTTCCTTCGGGTCCGTATATGTCCATACCGGCCCCCAGGGCAGCTGCATAAGGTTCCTCAATTACTTTGACCTGTCCGGCACCTGCTTTCATAGCGGCTTGTTTTACAGCCCTTTCTTCAACTTCGGTGACTCCGGACGGTATACAGACAACAACTCTATTTTTTAAAAAAGGCCAGTTTTTTATTCCCGCTTTTTTGAGTAAATATTTCAGCATGATTTCGGTGGTCTGATAATCTGCAATGACCCCATCCCTCATCGGCCTGATGACCATAATGCTTCCGGGAGTCCTGCCAAGCATCATTCTGGCCTCTTGGCCGACCGCAATTCTTCTACCCGTGTTCTTATCAATCGCAACGACCGAAGGCTCGTGCAAAACGATACCCCTGCCTTGTGCATAGACCAGAACACTCGCCGTGCCTAAATCAATCCCAAGATCAGTCCCAAACATCAGGTGCTGCCCCTTTCACTTCACGATTCTATTGGCTTGTCCCATGAAAACAAGAAAAACCTGGCAGACGCCAAGCTTTTACATGCACGGCGGCAGCCAAAATTGAATCTCCCTGGAGGGGAGATTCTTTTCATAACTTTGCTCATATTATTCGATGTAATTTTATGTTTTCCTCTTTCTTTCCGTTTTTTACGACCTATATTTTCTGTCTGTCTTTTAAGAGCTAATCCTCCGTATGCATATATTTCTTCTTGGTTGCTTCTCCTCCCCGAATATGCCTCTCGGCTTTATTGCTTTCAAGCACATGCTTGACCTGAGAGGAAAGCCGTTTGTTAATCAACGGCAATCTTTCCGTTACATCTTTATGTACCGTCGACTTGGATACCCCAAATATTTGCGCGGTCTGCCGCACTGTACAGCTCGATTCTATAATATAGTTGCCAATATCCAAAGCTCTTCTTTTGATATGTTCCTGCACTCTCCCTCTCCCCTTTGTACCTGCAATGTTTTAGTTCATTTATATGCTGGTACAAATGAAAAAGACATCCTAAAGAGGATGTCCCTTACTGGTAAATAATGTACACTGATTTGCAGGCAGGCACGCCTTTTCCCTAAATCAAGCCCGCTATGGCCTTTCAGTATGGTCTTCCGCTGCTTCTGATCTTTGAGAAAAGCATTAAACAAGAAGGTATTTATGCCTTTGGCATTGCTCCATTTACTATTTTGACCTGAGATTCCGAGACAACCAGCCCCATAGAATCTTTTTTTAACAGTGTTCAATTGAAAAAGAATTCCAGCGGTAGAAATTTATTCACCGCTGGAAATTGTTCATATCCAAACATATTATCAATTGACTTAAGGAATTTGGCAGAAGCCTCGCCATGGCTTCCAATATAAATTCTTGCTTCGTGGAACCAGGAATCCTCTTTCGAGTTCCCGGACCCTTCATGCAAAACCCGCAGGAAACACCATCTTCGTTGGTTGCCCTGAATATAGTACACTTCTTCATATCACTATTCCCGCGAAGGTAACCGTTATGCTCGATTGGATCCGCGTCCAGGGTAATTGCTGCTTGGCTTGGGCAATTTTTAGCACATTTTTTACAGACCCTGCAGAAGTCCAGAAGCCCGATATCTATTGGTTTATCCGGAGCTAGCGGCAAATCGGTAGTGACGGCAGCCACTTTGTGTCTGAATCCCAAACGTGGATGAACTGTGCAGTCTCCGGCCCGGGAAAGTTTGCCCATGCCGGCCGCTATATGGTGGGTGGCATAATCGCTGCATAATTATGGGCATGGTGTGCTCTGGCGTTATAGCCCCGGCTTCTTTTTGACACATAATTGTCCATAATCTCAAAAACAATTTCTACATCTTTTTCAAAGATTTCTGAAAGTTGTTGTCTGGTAAAGTATATATATGTTTAACAAGCTGCTGCTTTCGATTTTTCTTTGTGTCTCGTGCTTTATCAACGATCTGCATCTTTATGTGATCGGTATCATTGCAGTTATTCTTTAATTTATCAGTAAATCTTTTCAAGTTTTGTCCCTTGATAATAATGTCCCAGGATTTCCATGTACGATTCGCCTTTTAGAGCCAGGTCATTGGCCCCGTATTGTGACATTCCGACTCCGTGTCCTTTGCCGTACGTAACAAACTCAATTTCTGTTCCGCGGGTCTCCCATTCAAAATCGGTTGAGGAAAGCTGAAGCTTGCTCCGCAGTTCCGTTCCTTTGAAAACTTTGTTTCTGACAGCCAGTGTCTTTACCCGACCGGCTTTCGTCCTTTCAATTAGGATAACATCACTGTCCGAAAACTTTTCCGGGATCTGGGTGAAACCAAGAAGCTGGTAAAATTCAGCACACTGAAAGATCTGATGTTTGACGAACCGTAGCGAATCACTTTCGCCGGACGGCACATTTTTGAGATAATCCAGATCTGTACTCCAAACGTCTCCAGCCCGCTCAGTCTTTTTCCGGCCGCAGCTGCTGTAGAAAAACGCATTAATCATTTTTCCCTGATACGTAACAACCTTCCCCTGTGTAGCTTTAACCGCATCTGCAATTTTACGCTGGTATTTCCAGTAGTTGATGATTCCCCATTTTGTCCGCATTTCTTTATTGGTATTCCAGGCCTGTGTATTGACAGTGGTGTCCACATCAAAGTCGCTGCCCGCAGCGGATTCCATCCTTTTCAGTACATAGGTCCTGGCGGCAACAGCCTGGGCCTTTAACGCCTCTGCTTCAAACTCGGCAGGCATTTCGGCTGCAACTACCCCGACCAGGTATTCCTCTATGGGTATTGCTCTGATCTGGCCGTCTGCCAGTTTGACCCTTACCGGTATTCCCGGATCGTCCTGGTCTTCACCCCCAAACCAACTGATAAGCACGGGCAGTATTCCTACAAAAAAGATAACGGCCATGACAGCGGCCGTTATTGTTTTCATTCTTTTACTCACGTTTTGGCCTCCTGCGCAGTACAAGCATATCCTATTTGTATGCACAGGAGAGTAGCGATATGATACAAACGAAGTCGGTTATTCTTCTTTCGTGATATTGGCACCAATACCCCTTAATTTAACTTCAAGGTGTTCATAACCTCTTTCAATATGATGAATGTCTCTGATTTCCGAGGTACCATTGGCCGTCAGTGCTGCCAGAACAAGGCCTGCTCCGGCCCGCAAATCACTCGCACTTACGGTAGCGGGATGAAGGTTCTCCACTCCCTGGACAATCGCACTTCTGCCCTCAATCCGGATATCTGCACCCATTCTTTTCAGTTCTTCGACATGCATGAATCTGTTTTCAAAAACGGTCTCTGTAACCATTGAAGTCCCATGGGCCCGTGTAAGCATCGCCATGATCGGAGCCTGCAGATCGGTTGAAAACCCCGGATGCACTTGGGTCTTAATATCTACAGCATGATAGTTTCCTTTACCAATGACTCTTATGCCATCATCTTCCTCTTTATATACCACGCCGGCTTCATCAAGTTTGGCCAAGAGCGAGGTCAAGTGAACTGGGATGACGTTCCGTACCAAGACTTCACCACCGCAGGCCGCAGCCATCAAGATGTATGTTCCTGCTTCAATCCGGTCCGGGATGATTGTATGTGTGGTCCCATGGAGTTCTTTGACCCCTTCAATGTTAATGATATTCGTGCCTGCGCCGCGAATTTTACCACCCATTTCATTGATAAAATTGGCGAGATCAACAATTTCGGGTTCCTGAGCAGCATTCTCAACAATGGTCGTACCCTCAGCGTTTACTGCAGCCATCATGATATTCTCGGTTGCTCCAACGCTCGGAAAATCCAGATATATTCTTGCCGCTTTCAGTCTGGAGGCCGAAACGTCCAAAAAACCATTATCCATACGGACCTGGGCTCCCAGCAGCTCCAAACCTTTAATATGCCAGTTGATCGGTCTGGACCCGATTGCGCATCCACCGGGATGAGAAATCCTGATTCTGCCCTTGCGAGCAAGCAAAGGGCCCATAATAAATATAGATGCTCGCATTTTGGAGATAAGATCGTAAGGAGCCTCTATGTTTTCGATATCCCTGTTTTCAATATGTAATTTCTTGTTCTTTCTTTTAACCTTTCCCCCCAGAGATTCGATAACCTGCCCCATGACTTGAACGTCGAGCAGATCGGGGGCTTCCTCCAAAATAATCTTATCTGAAGTCAGCAGACTTGCTGCAATGATCGGTAATATGGCGTTCTTTGCACCGCTGACATCCACTTTCCCTTCCAGTTCTCTTCCGCCTGTCACAACAAATTTGCTCAAATTATTGTCATCTCCTGACCTATTTCTAAACTACGATTATATCATGATCCGGTCCAAACAATCCAGTATTAATCATCCCATATCCGGTTTTCCATTTCAACAGTAATAGTTCTTTTCTACCGGTCTTTTTTCCTGCAAGCAGGAAAGAAAACTTATTCGTACTATGTCAACCTTAAAGTTATTGTATCCTATACTTCCTCGAGGAGTGCCGGCAGCGCAAGTACAGTCCTTCCACGATTATCTCCGGATTTTCTGGTCACCGCCTGTATATTGATTGTATCCTTCCCGGCTTTAATACCCTGGCCTGATCCCCAGGTATAACCGGACAGAGCATAGAGTGATGGAATATCCGTTTCTTGAATAATGCTGACAATGTTCATTTTAAAATAACGTTGGATATCAATTTCCTGATCAACGCTTTCTTCAAGGTATACTTTTGTTTCCCGGCCGGATAATCGAAGGTTGAGTACTTCATACGTGTTGAGAACATCGCTTTCTTGGTCCTGATCAACTTCCAGCTCTGCGCTGTACTGATAGGCCGTTCTGTTGGCAAAGTCGCTCAGGACAGCTTTATTCCATAGCAAGCCGCTTGACTGCAAAACATTTTCTATTTCTTTCTGACTGCTGCTATCTTCCGTCCAGATAATATATTTTACTCGGGCATTTTGGCAAGATACAAGTCCCGAATGAAGAAGCAGCACAAGATTCCTGTCAGGATTGCTTTGGGCTTTAATGCTACTGACAATCCCGGCTGCTGATCCTGATAAGACGATAATGGTCAGGGATATGAACAAACAAAGCAAGGTCTTTTTTCCAGACACGTTCTCTCACTCCAGCTTACTGATTTTTAGTTGTCATTCCTGTCTTTAATTCAAATGTCATCAACTATTAATAGTTTGACCAAAGTGGAGATTCCCAAAACATAAGAGATTTTTTTAGATTCCTTTAGCTATGTCGCCAGAAGCCTTTTCATGGTAAAATGTTATATATCAATTTTCTGACAGGTACTCAACAGAAGGGAGCCACTCCAATGGAAAACAACAGCCTTGAGCATGAGCATCTCCATGCCCATTCCCATCCAAACAAGAAAAATGTCTTAAATCGCTTGGCCAGAGTAATCGGCCATCTGGAAGGTATAAAAAGAATGGTTGACGATGAAGTAGACTGCAGTGAAATACTGATACAACTGTCGGCTGTCCGCTCCGCACTTAACAATACCGGTAAAGTCATCTTGAGTGACCATATCAATCACTGTTTGGTCCATGCTTATGAGGAAAACAATACCGAAGTCATCGACAGACTGAATGATGCTATTGACAAATTTCTAAAATAAATGCGGAATAGATTATGATCAGATAAGACCAGATAAGAAAAGGATGCAGCATATGATCGCTGCATCCTTTTTTACTTTTGAACCTAAGGCTATTTTTCTGTTGCTCTAAGCCTAGCGACAGCTCTTTTCAAGGCAACCTCCGCTCGGATCATGTCCGTCTCGGCCTGTTTTTCACCGAGGCGTTTTTCAGCGCGCTCTTTGGCCGCCTCTGCTCTCGCGACGTCAATGGATTCCGCAAGCTCGGCGGTGTCGGCCAGAATCGTTGCCTTGTTCTGGGCAACTTCCAAAAATCCGCCGCTAATTGACATTTTCTCCACTTTGCCGTTTTGCGTATAGCGAACGACCCCGATTACCAGGTTGGCAATGAGTGGAGAGTGGTTGGCTAAGATGCCGAGTTCCCCCTCCGCTCCAGGTGCCAGGACAAATTCAACTTCCGTATTCAGAACTTCGCCGGCAGGTGCCACGACAACAAAGTTAAACGTTCCAGCCATGGTTATACAGCTCCCAACTGTTTCGCTTTTTCAACCGCCTCTTCGATCGTTCCGACATACCGGAACGCTTCTTCAGGCAGACTATCGTGCTTACCTTCGCAGATTTCTTTAAAGCTCCGAATCGTATCTTTGACCGGTACGTATTTGCCTTTCATGCCGGTGAAGGCCTCGGCTACACTGAACGGCTGGGAAAGGAAAATCTGAATACGGCGGGCTCGGTTAACAAGAAGTTTGTCATCTTCGCTGAGCTCGTCCATACCAAGGATCGCAATAATATCCTGAAGCTCTTTATAACGCTGCAGGATCTTCTGCACTTCGCGGGCAACTTCGTAATGCTCCTGGCCGACGATGTCCGGGGTCATGATCTGGGAACTGGAATCCAGCGGGTCCACCGCCGGGTAAATACCCATTTCGGAAATCGAACGGGAAAGAACCGTTTTGGCATCCAAATGTGCAAAGGCCGTAGCCGGTGCAGGGTCCGTCAAGTCATCCGCCGGCACATAAATAGCCTGAACGGAGGTAATGGAACCTTTCTTCGTTGAAGTGATACGTTCCTGCAGATTGCCCATTTCCGTAGCCAGGGTCGGCTGATAGCCTACCGCCGACGGCATACGTCCCAAGAGTGCGGACACTTCAGATCCGGCTTGGGTGAAGCGGAAAATGTTATCGATGAAGAGGAGCACGTCCTGTCCCTGTTCATCGCGGAAAAATTCAGCCTGGGTAAGACCGGTCAGTCCTACTCTTAAGCGGGCACCGGGGGGTTCGTTCATCTGACCGAACACCATAGTCATCTTGTTAATAACGCCGGATTCCTTCATTTCATTCCAGAGGTCATTCCCTTCACGGGTACGTTCACCAACGCCGGCAAATACGGAAATACCGCCGTGCTGGGTTGCGATATTATTAATGAGCTCCTGGATCAGAACGGTCTTGCCTACGCCGGCACCGCCGAACAGACCAACCTTACCACCTTTGGCATACGGTGCTAAGAGATCGACGACTTTGATCCCTGTTTCCAGCATGGTGTCTGTGGTTTCCTGATCGACAAACGGTGGTGCTTTGCGATGGATCGGGAATTTTAGTTCCGTATTCACATTGGGCAGATTGTCGATTGGTTCTCCCAAGACATTGAACATTCTCCCCAATGTTTCAGTACCGACACTGACAGTGATCGGTGCACCGGTATTCACGGCTTCTACACCCCTGGTCAGACCGTCGGTGGACGACATCGCAATACAACGTACGGTGTCGTTGCCTAGATGCTGGGCAACTTCCAAGGTCAGTTTGGAGTTCTTTACTTCGTTTTGAATGACAATCGCACTATAAATTTCCGGCAGGGCATCGGGATCAAATTCGATGTCAACAACCGGACCCATGACTTGAATTACTTTACCTATTTTTGACACAAGCTTGCAACCTCCTTTGATAAGGTACGAAAAGCAGCTACTCCAGAGCCGCAGCTCCCCCTACAATTTCAGAAATTTCCTTGGTAATCGCTGCCTGACGGGCTCTGTTCATCATTAAAGTCAACTTGCCAATCATTTCTTTGGCATTTTCCGTTGCTGAATCCATCGCCGTCATTTTTGCCCCCATTTCACTAGCCTTGCTTTCCAGGAGGGCGCTGAAAATCTGACTTTCAACATAGCTGGGGAGTAACCGATCCAACATTTGCTGGGGCTCAGGCTCGAAGATGTAGCTGCCGCTGGCCTTTTCTGCGGATGGCTCAATCGGCAGTAATTTGATAACGGTTGGTTCCTGACTCAGAACCGAAATGAATTTGGAATAAACGAGGTAGACCTCATCTAATTCTCCACGGGTATATAGCCCAATGACATCTTTAGCAATGCCTTTGGCGTGGCCATAATTGGGGCTATCCCCCAATCCGGTAAATTGTGTAATGATTTCAGCATTACGTCTGGTAAAAAAATCAATGCCTTTCCGGCCTACTGCTACCAAACCGGCTTGAACGTCCGTCTTTTCATCAAGCAGACTCCTGGTCATACGATTCAAGTTGGTATTAAAGCCTCCGCACAGACCGCGGTCTGATGTTACGAGGATATATCCCACTTTCTTCACCGGACGTTTTTCCAGAAGCGGATGTCTTGCCTCCGCCTGGTTCTGAACGAGACGGGCCAGAACACTCTGAAGCTGTTTGGCATATGGGCGGGAAGCGATGACTTTTTCCTGAGACTTCCGTAATTTCGCGGCAGCTACCATCTTCATGGCTTTAGTGATCTGCTGCATATTGGCTACACTACGGATCCGTCTGCGAATATCGCGTACTCCTGCCACTTCATTCACCTACTCTTTCTAGACTAAAAAGCCTTGTTTGAACTCATTGATCGCGTCGCCGATTTCTTTCATGAGCTCGTTGGAAAGAGCTTTCTCCGTACGGATTTTCTCAGGAATGTGAGTCGTACGCATGAAGCGGAGAAGTTCCTGTTCGAATTCTTTCATTCTTTCCATTGGGACATCATCGATATAACCTTTCGTCGCCGCAAAAATAATGATAACCTGCTCTTCGACCGGCATCGGCTGATATTGTCCCTGTTTCAGGATTTCCATCGTTTTTTGGCCGCGGTTAAGACGCGCCTGGGTCGCTTTATCCAGATCGGATCCGAACTGGGCAAAAGCAGCTAATTCACGGTAAGCTGCCAGGTCCAGACGAAGCTGACCGGCTACCTGCTTCATGGCTTTGATCTGAGCGGATCCGCCAACACGCGATACCGAGATACCGACGTTGATGGCCGGACGGAAACCGGAAAAGAACAAGTCCGCTTCCAGGAAGATCTGGCCGTCGGTAATTGAAATAACGTTGGTCGGGATATAGGCGGAAACGTCACCGGCCTGGGTCTCAATAATCGGCAGCGCGGTGAGTGACCCGCTTCCCTTTTCCGGGGACAGCTTTGCCGCACGTTCCAGCAAACGGGAATGCAGATAGAAAACGTCTCCGGGATAAGCTTCACGTCCGGGAGGACGTTTCAACAAGAGCGATAGTTCACGATAAGCAACAGCCTGTTTGGAGAGGTCATCATAAACAACCAGGACATGCTGGCCGTTATCGCGGAAGTATTCTCCTATCGCGCAGCCGGAATATGGCGCAATATAAAGCATTGGTGCCGGGTCGGAGGCTGTAGCCATAACAACGATCGAGTATTCCATCGCGCCCTGCTCTTCCAGCTTCTTCACAACACTTGCGACGGTCGACTGTTTCTGACCGATTGCAACATAAATACAGATACAATTCTGACCTTTTTGATTGATGATGGTGTCCACGGCCAGCGCGGTTTTACCTGTCTGGCGGTCACCAATGATCAGCTCACGTTGTCCGCGGCCGATCGGCACCATGGAGTCGATGGATTTCAGACCGGTTTGCAGCGGCTCATGCACGGATTTTCTGTCAACAACACCGGGAGCAACCGATTCGATCGGACGGTATCCGGCTGGAACGATCTCCCCTTTGCCATCGACAGGTTGTCCAAGAACGTTGACAACACGGCCAATTAAGCTTTCTCCTACCGGTACTTCCACAATCCTGCCGGTACGCTTGACCTGGTCGCCTTCTTTAATCGCAGCATAAGGTCCTAGGATAACGCAGCCGATGTTGTCCTCTTCCAGGTTCATGGCCATCCCATATATACCGCCGGGGAACTCCAGAAGCTCACCGGACATCGCCTTCTCCAAGCCATAAACACGCGCAATACCATCACCTACCTGGATAACGGTACCAACATCAACGACTTCGAGGGCTGATTCATAACGCTCGATTTGCTGTTTAATAATAGAACTAATTTCTTCGGGACGTAAATTCATTCTTTTAGTTCACCCCTACTTCCTGCTGAGGTTTTAACGATGTTTTTTTCAATTCATCACGTATTTTAGACAATGCGGTTGTAATTGAGCCATCCATCACACGATCTCCCACTTGAAGTTTGGCTCCACCGATCAATGTCGGATTTACTTCGGAAAGTAAACGAACATTCTTGCCAGTCGATCTGGCAATCATTTCTTTGAGTTTTTCCTCTTGCGCCGGAGTCAGTGCTGTGGCACTGGTAACTTTTGCTTCGATTAAGTTGCGTGCTTCATTGGCCAGACGTGCAAATTCACGCTGAACCAGGCTGAGGAGATTCTGTCTCCTGCGATCAATCAACAGATAAACAAAATGACTGGTCATGTCAGAAACAGTGTCATCAAGTATCTTCGCCAGGACCTTCTTTTTGGTTTCTGCTTCAATATTGGGATGGTTCAGCAAAACTTTCAGCTCATTATTTTGGGCTACGGTTTCCGCCAAATCATGCAGTTCTTTATCGATTTGATCGAGGACAGACATCTCAACCGCTAATTCAAAAAGAGCGTGCGCATAGCGATGTGCGAGAGCGCCGTTTAACATGGCCGATCCCCTACCTCTTGAATAAATTGTTCAATGAGAGCTTCCTGACCCGTGACATCCAGTTTGTGCCGAATAATTTTTTCAGCAACAGCTATGGACATATCGGCTACCTGGGCTTTAACATCGGCAATTGCCCTGTCGCGTTCCCGTCCAATGTCGGCCAGGGCCGACTGTTTGATTTTTTCGGTTTCCTTACGGGCTTCCAGGATAATTTCTTCCGCACGCAGTTCGCTGCTCTTGGTAGCCTTCTCAATAATTTCCTGAGCTTGCTGACGGGCTTGACGCATTTCTTGTTGGTATTCCAGCCGGATTCTTTCAGCTTCTTTTCTTTCCTGTTCAGCTTGGGCCAGGTTATTTTCAATACCCTGACGGCGTTTTTCCATCATATTCATGATGGGTGTCCAAGCAAACTTTTTCAGGATCAGAACTAAAAGCAAAAATGAAAGGAGCTGAATAAAATATGTGTAGTCAAAATGTAACGGGCTATTTGTCGTAGGCCCAGCAGCAGCCGCTGAGGCAATCGAATTGGTAAAACCTATTACGAAGGGATTCAAGCGATATTCCCCCTCCTCTCTATTTTGAGCAGTAGATTAATACAGTAACGTCATTCAATTGTTGCATTTTACCGAAGTACACCTCAGGACTTCGTAAAGAACATTAACAGAGCCATGATGATGGACAAGAGGGGAAGAATCTCAACCAGCGCAATACCAATAAACATGGTGCTCATTAAAGTTCCTCTGGCTTCAGGTTGACGTGCAATCCCATCAATTGTGCTGGCAACAACGTTTCCATTACCCATAGCAGCTCCAATGGCCGCACCCGCGGCAGCAATACCAGTACCTATCAACGCAGCAGCAGTGATATCCATATTAAATTTCCTCCTTAAATAAATAAATTTCATTTTGTATTTATTGATTTCAGATTGCTTCTTTTTAGCTCTGAAATAATACCGTTGTTAGTGAGACTCTTCGATAGCTTGGCCGACATAGGCCACCGTTAATATTGTAAAAACATAGGATTGGATTACTGCGATAAATACGCAGAACACAAGCCAAAATGGCATCGGAATAACTCCAGCGAAGGCAAATATACCCGGGATCATGAGAATGACTGCAATCAGGATTTCTCCGGCATAAATATTGCCGAATAGCCGGAAAGCTAAGGTCAAAGGCTTGGCGACAAAATCAATAATATGAAGGATCGCAAAAGGCGGATAGGGTTCAAGAAAGTGTTTGAAATAGTGCGCACCTTTATATTTGAGTCCATAGACCAATACTAAAACAATCGTTATTGTCGATAAGGCAAAGGTCGTATTAACATCTGCTGTCGGCGACGAAAACGTTGTTGTTCGCGCACTGAAAATTGCTCCGCCAAACATCTCATTGATTCTAGCAAAGTGTACGTGATCGAGTAAGGGTGCAAATATATTGGGAATCAAGCCAATCATGTTCGCAAAAAATACAAACAAAATAAGGGAAAGAAGATACCCGAGCAATGACGATCCTTTTTTATAGTCCATATTATCAGAGATAAGGCCCCTGACAAAATCAATGATCCATTCCAAAAGATTTTGAAGTTTTCCGGGCGTTCCACTTGTCAGATTGCGCTTACAAAGAAAGACAAAACCCAAAAGAAGTATCATTGTGACCCAAGTCATAATCAGTGTCTTCGCATGCACAGTGCCATTTCCCAATACCCATAGTACGGTATCATGCATTTAATTTTCACCACCTTTCGTTTTTGTTAGTTGATGTCTTGCTACAATTATAGGGATAACAATACCAGTCATCATTCCTATAGCCACATAATTAAGCCAATCCGGTTGGAACTTTGCGACAACAGCAAATACCAACGTAATGATTACCAACCTGAATACTAAGCTTTTGTAGTATGTTTTTAGGGCTGCTTTCTTATCTTTGTCCATTGCTTTTCGAGCGTCCCTAAGTAGCCACTTAACATTAATTATGCCCGTATAATAGCCGATCAATAAACCGACAAGGGGATAAAAATCTGCTCGCCATATCACGATTAAAACAGTGATGCAGAGAATAACCGTCAATATCTGAATAAATCTGCTATTTTCCATCTGTTTTACCTAACTTTAAATAAATTAATATTAGAGATAGTATACTGAACAAAATGCCTGAAATCATCAAAGCTGCCTTAAATAAAGGGTCAGTACCAAAACGAGTATCCAAATAATTTCCTAAAAAATATCCTCCTACTTCCAAGCCAACAAGAGCAGAAGCACTTGATGATCCCCAAAGCATATACTTGACAACGTCACTCGTAAATTTGTCAGCCATCTGGCTCCCTCAAATCTCATGGTTTTTCGTTGACAACATAATATATAATGCAAGATTTATACCAACTGCACTTGCCGTCAAAAGCCGCGTAGAATCAGGATTGATCGTTCATTCACATAATCATCAGTTTTCATTTTGCAACTTTTTGAGGTTATTTTTGTTTTATTTAAGAAATTCTTGTGATCAGATGCTGAAAATCTTATGATCAAAAAATTTTTCAACAATAATTTGGGTGATTCTTGCGCTTGATCTGCCGTCTCCGTATGGATTTGTCGCTTGAGACATTTTTCCATAAGTATCCTGGTCGGTTAATAGCTGCTGAATGCTTTCAACAACCTTATTGTATTGTGTCCCAACCAGTAATACGGTTCCTGAATCGACAGCTTCAGGCCGTTCAGTCGTATCCCTGACCACCAGAACGGGCTTGCCCAGTGAAGGGGCCTCTTCTTGGATCCCCCCGGAGTCTGACAGGATCAAATAGGCCTTTGCCATTAGATTTACAAAGGGTTCGTAATCCAAAGGTTCAATTAAATGGACCTTTTCATTGCCTCCTAAGACCTCCGTGACTACTTTCCTGACCGTAGGGTTCTTATGCATCGGGAATATAACATAGGTATCCGGAAATTCCCGCAGGACTGTTTCCAGCGCCTGATAGATCTGCCGCATGGGTTCTCCCCAATTCTCCCGGCGGTGCGTTGTCATTAGGATCATTCGTTTATCTTTATTTACTTCTAAAATCCTGTTTAAGTCTATATCCGCAAACCGATATTCCGGCTTAACGGTACTTAATAAGGCATCGATTACTGTGTTGCCTGTAACAAATATATTCTCCGGGTCGACCCCTTCGCGCAGCAGATTACTTCTCGATACTTCGGTAGGTGCAAAATGCAAGTCTGCTAAACCACTGGTAAGTTTCCGATTGATTTCCTCCGGCCAGGGAGAATATTTCTGGCCAGTTCGCAAACCAGCCTCGATATGGCCGATCGGGATCTTATGATAAAAAGCTGTTAGGGCTGATGCAAAAGTAGTTGTAGTATCCCCTTGTACCAAGATCAAATTCGGTTTTTCCTTGAGCAATATCTCATCCATTCCTGTCAGCACTCCAGTGGTAAGGGTGGCCAGGGTCTGTCCATGCTTCATTAAATCAAGATCATAATCAGGTACAATATCAAAGAGTTTAACAACTTGATCCAGCATCTCACGATGCTGGGCAGTAACAACAACCAGGCTGTCAACGTCGTCCTGCTTTTCTAATGCTTTTACGACAGGTGCCATCTTAATAGCCTCAGGTCTGGTTCCAAATACAGTCATGACCTTATATTTTCTTTGTTCCAAATCCATAATATTTCCCTCATTAATGACCGGTTGCCTGCAGGCATCGACCGTAAAGACTATGACTATGTAACCTTATATATTATACACGCCATAAGCATTTTCCGCAAATATATACATATATATACATATATATGTATTTAACTGATGGTTTCGATGCGCCTCCTGTTCATGTTATAAAATGTGATTTTGGATAATCAGTTTCTTATTTCTATTGGTGTATGGATCTGATGAATGTTCGGCCATAACCACAAATATACTCATCATTTTCAACAAATCATATATGATTCTACTGCAAAAACCCCTTAGAAGTCCTTGTTTTTCAGAAGGAAATTTATCTCTCGATATCGAATTATCAAGTATAAGCTAAGAATTAGTTGGATGAAAGAGATAAATTGATTTTATGGGGTGTTGCAGATGTTTCGTAAAAATAATGAACATTTACAAGAAAACTTATTTAGCAGTCTCGATAGTATGGACTTAAGACTCGCTCAGAAACTTCAGAAATCCTGGGCGGCACTTTTCTATCAGCACGTTTTTTGCCAAATTGATGAAAGCGTATTTGCACCTTTATACTCTAGCGATAACGGGCGTCCCAACTTTCCGGTAAACATCCTCATGAGTCTTGATTTAATCAAAGAGATCCGAGATTATACCGATGAAGTACTACTTGATGAATATGCCTATAACTTTCAAATTTCTTATGCTTTAGGCCTTCGTACTTTAGGCGAACGCTATTTTGCACCACGAACGCTGTATGAGTTTAGAGCCAGACTATATAATTATTCGCTGGAGTATCCGGAAGAAGCAGACCTCATCTTTGTTCAATTTCAGAAGCTTACAGATCATTTCATTAAAGCTGCAAAACTTAATACGGATGAAGTACGCATGGATTCAACGCAGATTATGTCCAATATTAAACTAGCAGGGCGTCTCTCGCTGGCCTATGATGTTTTAGTCAATGGAGTAAAAGCACTTCCTGAAAACATCCTGAATGACTCCTTAAAAATCTTTCTTAAACCAGATTACAAGACGCAATTTCTTTATAAACTTAAAGGAAAAGACACTCAATCCCGCATTCAGAGTTTAATCGAATCCTGTTCGGAAGTCCTTCAATTGGCTCAAGGGCAACCTGACCTTAAAGCAAATCCTGCCACCCAGCTTGTAGAACGTTTCCTAAAAGAACAAGCGACATTTAGTGAAGAACAAAATCGCTGGATCGCCAAAGATAATAAAGAAATATCTGCAAAATCTCTACAATCCGCTTATGATCCAGATGCAACTTATCACAACAAAAACGGCAAAAAACATGTGGGCTATGTTCTAAACCTAGCCGAAACCTGTGCTGATGAAAATCCAGTTCAAATCGTAACCCATTATGACCTTGCCCCCAATACAACCAGTGACATTGAATTGCTTAAAAGAGATCTTCCCAACCTTGCGGAAAAAGGAGTTAAAGATTTATATACGGATGGTGCTTATTATAGTCCGGAAGTTACAAGGGAGGCCCAAAGCCAAGGAATTGAAGTACATTACACGGATATGACAGGTCGTAAACAATCCAGCGAAAAACTTCCGTATACTGCTTTTGAGATTAAAGATAAACAAAAGATCCTGCTTTGCCCGGCAGAGCAAGAACCAATTCGGGCAGATTTCGATGAAAAGAGTAGAACCTTAAGTGCTCATTTCAACCGTCAAACATGTGACAAATGTCCCCTTAGAGAAAATTGCCGGGTCAAATTTCAGAAAAATGATACCGTAGTGCGGGTAAGCCAGAAGAGCTTAGATTCCGAAGAAAATCGCCTAAAAATTGAAGATCAAGGAAATCGCCAGGAAGCCACAAGTAAACGAGCTGCTATTGAAGGAACAAATTCAGCGTTAAAGCGGGCTCAAGATGCGGACAAATTAAGTGTAAGAGGTATCCCAAAATGTAATCTGGTTATGGGAACAAAGCTTATTGCCCATAATTTTCGTCAGCTAACCCGATTTTTCCAAGGGGATATCCGAAGGAAAGTGAAAAACTTGCTTAAGCCTAACCAAGGTATACCTGTCACTGTTTAACAAAAGAAAGGGCTAAAAAGAGTGAACAAACACATGCTAAGGATCTAAAAAACAAACCAGTTATACTGCTGGATGAAGTTTTAGAAGAAATACATTACTTTATTTACCATTTATTGAAGTGTTGAGAAGAAGTTAACTGTTTTCAGCAGTGGAATCATATATACATTTTACCAAGCATATGTTCCCTTTTCAAAATTACTTGGAAATAATATCCTTGGCATCTGTTATATTTCCTCTATGATCCGCCGGCTTATAAAAAGCCAAGCCCTCACCATCCGAAGCTTATCCGCATATGCTGTAATTAGACTCATAATGAAAGGGCGGGCGGTATGGATAATCCGGCCAGCGAACGTACGCCGCTTGTCATTGCGGCTGAAATAAATATGATAACCTGCCAAACCAAAAAAATTCTGCTCACCAGTGCCATTGAAATCGGCCGTCGTTTGCTGGAAGCCAAGGATCTGGTCAAACACGGGGAATGGGGTAAGTGGCTGGCAGAGTCTGTGAGCTATTCCCAGAAAACTGCCGAAAGACTGATCAAACTCTACCAAGAGTACGGGCCAAACTTCTCTGACGGATTGGACACGTCAAAATCGACATCAAGGGTCTGTTGACAAACCTGGCTTAAAATGAAATATATATACTTAGTAAACGGGCCTTAATCGGATATTTCTCTTTAAAACAACATCTAGAATATAAAGAAGATATGGGACAGCCGGCAAGAGCGGTGCTGTCCCATATTTCACTAGTCTTTTAAGATTTAATGCCATTGCTGAAAGGAAGCATTGTTCTTGAACCTTCCAGACGCCTCGTTTTCGGGTAAACCTTAAGTTGTGACATCGTTTTTGCAAAGCAAAGTTCCCTTCACTGATCACTTGACGTTTTCGCATTACATGTCGGTAGATAGCAGTACCAATTAAAGCGTGATTGCGTTCCTGATCCTCTTGATAGAAATCCCGTCGGACCTCCTTATAACTAGCCTTTCCGGTAATGCAACGGTTTTTCAAAGGACAGCTTTTACAATCTTGTGATCTTGACACATAGTTTTTACCAACTCGATAACGCACTTTTCTTACGCCTATGTAATGTAATGTGCAACCATTTGGACAGATATAGCAGTCATTCTTACCGTCATATCTGAAATCATCAATTGAAAACAGGCCTCTTTCTTTGCGCCAACTGGCATTATGACCGGTATTCAGATGGATATATCCTCTAATTCCAAGCTTGTGGAGACCATGATGTACTGCGACTGTATCATAGCCGCTGTCCAATCCGGCGAAGCGGAACGGTATTTTTAGTTTCTGTTTCTGGTATGCTATACGTTTAACACAATAGGGAGCATCTGTCACATCTCCCGGCGTAACATGCACGTCTGTTATGATACCGTATTGGATATCTGCGCTTTGATGGCAAAGGTAGTGGAATCCTGCCGGCTTGGGATGTCTGTGCATCCATCCAGCTTCAGGATCGGAGACGGCCTTTTTTTTTATGGTCACAGTCATGTCGGCATCTTCGCTTTTTTGCCGGATGTCCTGGCCATATTCGTCATTTAGTTTTTGCCAGTACTCATTCGGCCCTTCCATGAGAAGCACTTCCTCTGCATTGCCATTAGCAGCGTTAGCTTTGATATGCGTGGAATCCATAACCACGCATTCACCGCCAATAAGTCCAGCTTCAGCACATTTTTTAACCACTGTGTTAAATATCTCCTGAAACACTTCTGTATCCTTAAACCTGCGCTTGCGGTTTTGGGAAAAGACGGAGTGATCCGGGACTTTGTCTTCCAGATCAAGGCCAAGAAACCAGCGATAGGCGATGTTGACCGTAATCTCTTCCTCGAGCTTTCGCTCCGAATCTATCCCGTACAAATAGCCGATAAGTAGCATTTTTACTAAAATGACCGGGTCGACTGATGGTCGTCCTATGTCACTGTACACCGGCCTCATGATTTCATATATGAAGCTGAAATCTATTGCCGCATCCAGCTTCCGAAGGAAGTGTCCTTTAGGTACAAGGTCTTCCATTAATACGCACAGCATCCGATTTTGTCTGCTTTTTTGCTCTGTCATCATCGTCATCACCCTATTTCATTATACCATTCCAGAGGGTGATATCGTTTGATTTTACAAGACCTTGGGGAAAGTTTTAAATTTCGTCGTTTAGAATTTGAGTACACTAGTATAGTAAATTTCAAAATTGTCAAATATTAAAATTGAGTTATTCTACACCGTTTGTCAACAGACCCTCAATGTCGAATATGACTTACACCCAGGCCCTCCTCCTTCTGGGTTTACCGGCAGAGGAGCGGGAGGAATTCATCGAGCAGAATGATGTCGGCGGTATGACCACCAAGAAGCTGCAGCAGGCGCTTCAGGACAGAGACCAGGCCAATCAGGAAAAGGAACAGGCTCTTCAGGAGAATCAAGCACTTAAAAAAGGGCTGGAGACGATCGACAGCACAATCTCCGAATTAAAAAAGGAGGAGGCTAAGACCCCGTCAAGGCCGACGAATCCGGAAAATATCAAAGCAGAAGCTCTCTCTGCTAGTATAGCTTCTTCTGCAGGTCAAACTGCCCCTTTTACCCACAACCTTAAAACCGAACGTGACCCAGACGCCTACATCAAGTATGTAGAGAAATGCGATACTTGCAGCAAAACGATCGCCGATACCTTCTTCGATCTGACGACAGCGCTCACCAATCTGGCCCATATCGATCCCAACCTGAAAGAAGAAAAAAGAAAAGAAGCCAACCGGCTGATTGAATACATGGCGGAGACGATTAAAGAGTGGCCGCCCCCCAGGAAACCGCTTAGAGTTAATTCCTGATTTTTTTTTGGAACCTTTGGACAAGCCAAGCATAGTATGTACAAGACAGCCGTAAGCTGTCCAATCAAAGGGAAAGGAGATGATTGGAATGGCCGTTGTGTCAGCACCATCCGGCGCGGCTCTGGTATTGGTTTATCAGACCGGAGTCGACCCCGCCGGCGCTCCGATAACCAAACAGCGAACCCTTAACAATATTGTTTACAATGCTTCGAATCAAGCTGTCTATGAGGCGGCTTATGCCATCTTCAGCCTGTCGGAATATACCCTGCTTGACGTTTACTTCAGAAGAACGGATGAATTGACAAATGAGGAGTAAACCAGAGGGTAATTTCAGGCATGAAGGGGGTGATTCAATTGGCTGTGACCACCAACCGAACAGCAAGATTAACTTTTGTAACTGCCGGAGGGAACACGTTTTCCCTAACGGTTCCCCAACCGAGGCAGGATATTCAGCTCACTGAAGCCATGAGCGTTATGAACGCGCTTATAGCAGGCGGGATATTCCTCACGACAAACGGTGCCCTTACAGGGGTAAAGGATATAAAGGTCATCGAAACAACGAGCAATGACCTTTACGATCCTCCGCAAGTGTAAGCGGGCAGCACCGGCATTAGAGATTAAGAGCGGGGGCGGGCCGACGGCAATTAGGATTTGCCGGCGACCTCGCCCCCGCTCATCTTTTGCCTGATCACTGTTCATATTATTATATGAACCCTTAGCTAAGTTTGAACTATAAAAATTTCAAGAAATAGTGCATAACCCGTCTTAGATATCATCATATCCTCAACCTCAGAACATCCAAAATGGATCCTTACAGGAATACAATTGAAACATGGCTAACTGAATATGAGCAAAACCGTTATGTCAGGAACTACCATGGTTTTTGACCACAGCAGCATAGGGCTGTTTGGCAGGTCTACCTATCTAGTCCCCACCGGAGGGCCTTCCTCCATCACCATTTTGCCTTTCGTGGTACACCAGATCCGGACGTGAACCTCTCAGCTCATCCGGCTCCCATTATCCTGCTTCTGGCAGTACCCCTAATCCAGTGTGCAAACATTCTTCTTTTCCCTTGAGGTTGGCCAAATCCTCAATATCCTTGTCACTTTATGCTATTGTTTTATAGTCTTATTATTTACTCATGCAGACTGAGCACGCAGGGCAGCCGACAAACCTATAAAGGATCTGCACCGGTTCAATAAATTGCTGGGATCGTATTTTAAAATGAAACGTCCATTTACTTCAAAATTTAGGGTATGAAGTCATCCTATCTCCGCTTAAACAGACAGTCTGATTTTCCCTGTTTCCCGAAAAGATTAAGCCCACCCTTTCGGGCAGGCTTATTGGTTATACTCTTTTTGAAGTTTAAAGGATTAAAGTCTTCAGGGCAGCACCCTCATCGATGGACATATTACTCGCTCGTCTCAAATCGGATGTTTTTCTTTTTACCGTTTTCATCAAGATAAGCAACCCGTTTGATCATCGCATTTTTAATCATTCTCCGGCACAGCAGACAGGGTTCCCCCGATGCTTGTTCTCCATCAAATTCATAGCCGGATATGTAGATTGTGGCTCCTTGCATTTTTACGGGATCACCGGCAATAATCGCATTTTGTTCAGCGTGAACCGCCATACAAAGCTCATATCTTTCCCCTTTGGGAACATTATACCGTTCCCTGACACATTCCCCGATGTCAATGCAATTGGGTTCCCCTCTGGCAGCGCCGTTGTAACCTGTGCTAACAATAATATTGTCTTTGACAATCACTGCGCCATAATTGCGCCTTAAGCAGGTCGACCGCCTGGCCACCAGCTGGGCAAGATCAAGGAAATATTCGTCCCACGCTGGCCTGGTTTGATTTTTCATCACACTACTCCCCGCATTCCGCTTTCCTTCGCCAAAAAGTTCACTGAATTTTTGTCTGCTAAGATAATTCTCTATTTTTAGTATACTCGTGCCAGACGCTGCTGTCATTATATCTGCTAGGATCTTTTTCTGTTCATTTTTCTGCTTCTTCTCTGTTGTTTATTCTTTTGATCCGAACAATCTGTCCCCGGCATCTCCGAGTCCCGGAACGATATAGGTGGATTCATTTAAGCATTGATCGATGGCCGCAACGTAGGTTAGGTTAGTTTAGTTTAAGTTACTTATACAAAGGAAATCTTCCGCAAATATCTTTGACAATCGCTTCGGCCCGGGCAATTCTTGAAGCATCACTGCCGGCAGTCAGCGTCAGGTCAATCGCCTCAGTGATCAGATCCATCTCGGCTTCCTTCAACCCTCTGGCCGTGACCGCAGGCGAACCGATCCGTATACCGCTCGTTACATTGGCCCCCTGAGGATCAAACGGGATCGTATTTTTATTCACGGTAATGCCGACACTGTCCAGCCGTGTTTCAGCTTCTTTGCCGGTCAGCCCCTTGCGTCTGACATCCAGCAGCAGCAAATGGTTGTCCGTACCGCCTGAAACTAAACGGAATCCTCTTGCTAGAAATCCTTTGGCTAATGCCTGGGCATTTTGCAAAATCTGCTGCTGGTATTCAACAAATCCCGGCTGAAGAGCTTCACCGAAAGCAACGGCCTTGGCTGCAATCACATGCATCAGCGGGCCGCCCTGAATTCCGGGGAATATCGCTTTATCAATCTTCGGCCCGAATTCCTCTTTACAGAGAATAAGCCCGCCTCTTGGCCCCCTTAAGGTTTTATGGGTTGTGCTGGTTACAAAATGCGCATAGGAAACGGGGCTCGGATGAAGACCGACCGCCACCAGACCTGCAATATGCGCCATATCAATCATCACATAAGCGCCAGCTTCATCGGCGATTTCTCTGATCCGTTTAAAATCGATCTGACGAGGGTAAGCACTCGCTCCGCCGACAATCATCTTTGGTTTATGAGCAAGCGCCAGTCTATGCAGATTGTCGTAGTCGATCCGTTCTGTTTCCTTATCAACGCCATATTCAATAAAATTGAAATACTTTCCCGAGATGTTGACCTGACTCCCGTGCGTAAGATGCCCCCCATGCGACAAGTTCATGCCCAGAACCGTATCCCCAGGATTCAGCATGGCAAAATAAACTGCTGTATTGGCCTGTGCTCCTGAATGGGGCTGAACATTAGCGTGTTCCGCATTAAACAGTTTTTTAACTCTTTCCCTGGCCAGATTTTCAACAATATCAACATACTCGCATCCGCCGTAATAACGTTTTCCCGGATATCCCTCAGCGTATTTGTTTGTCAGGACCGAACCCTGAGCAGCCATAACTGCCCTGCTGACAAAGTTTTCCGAAGCAATGAGTTCAATTTTATTTTCCTGTCTATTTTCTTCCAGCTCTATGGCTTTTGCTGCCTCAGGGTCCTGGGACGCTAAATATTTCTGAATATAATCCATCTGAATATCCACCTCTATCATAAAAATAATTAGAATATTGTTTCCTTTTCTGGCATCTTATCAACCTTAAAATCATTCTGTTTAGCATATGCTTCCGTATAAGCTTCTGTCCTGGCCGCCTCAGTCGCAGGGATAAGCAGCTCTCGGGCCGCCGACATATTTCGGCCGCGCTTTGGCAAGGTTAAGGTGAGCCGCGCCGAGATTTCGGACGTCAATCCTTAGTGGAACAGCGACCGGGCGGAGATGCATGCCAATCAACGTGTCTCCGATATCGATCCCTGCATCAGCCCTAATCTGTTCGACAGCAACAGGATCGAAAAAATTTCCCCAGGCAGCCAGGGACATTGCCCCGCCTGCTGAAAGCGACGGTATCACCACGACGGGTTCAAAATTCAGCCTGTCAGCCGTACTTCTTTCCACGATGAGCGCCCGGTTTAAATGCTCACAGCATTGAACCGCCAGAAAAATCCCAAGCTTGTCCGCCCATCTCCGAAGTGGTTCGAACAGAACATCAGCCACTTCTTTGCTGCCTGCTTTGCCAATCTTTTCCCCGATAATTTCACTCGTGCTGCAGCCGACAACCAGCAGCTGCCCAGGCTTTAGTCCAGCTGTATCCTCAAATGCCTGAAGAATATGCTCCCACTCATCTTTGATTTGCCGAAGCATTTCCTTCTTATCCGTCATAGTACCCTCACGCCTTTCTTATTTTTTGGGCCAGTATCCTCAGCCTAAAAAATTAAGATCGCTGCTCAAAATCGCTGATCATATCTACTCTTCTGGCATGTTTCCACCCGCTGAAGGATGTCGTCAAAAAAGTCTCGACAATATCCAGCGCAACGCCCTGACCAATTACCCTTGCTCCGAGTGCTAAGATATTGGCATTATTATGCTGCCTCGCCATCTTGGCCATATAACTGTCGGTACAAAGGGCAGCCCGAATTCCCTTGACTTTATTGGCTGCGATGGAAATCCCTATTCCGGTGCCGCAGACCACGATTCCAGAATCCGCTTTACTTTCAATCACTGCTTTCCCGACATTGAAGCCATACCCCGGATAATCAACGGAACTGTCGCTGTCTGTACCGCAATCTAGAATCTCGTGGCCTTTTTCCGCAAGAAATTCTTTGATGCACTCCTTAAGCTGATATCCTGCATGATCTGCACCCAATGCAATTTTCATTTCTGCCTCCTGAACTCCGTAGTTTTTATCATCATTTTTTATCTAGCATTTACAGGCGCTAACTGTTCCCTCGATACCGCCGTACTCCGGCTTTGATCATTTCTTCAATTTCTTCCGCACAGAACCTGTATGTTTTCAGAGATCCCAGCCATGGGTCGGAAATTTCTTTATCCAAACCGGACCATTCTCCGAGTTGCATGATTTTATCCTGATATTCCGGATAAATACCGGACAGTACTTTTTTCTGAGCTTTGGTCATTGTCAGGATCAGATCAGCAGCAGCGAGCGTATCTTTTTGCAGCCTGACCGCCCGATGCCGCTGGGAATCAATTCCCTTTTCCTGGAGAATTTCCCCTGCATACGGGCTGATGGGATCGCCATCCAAAGCCTGAATCCCGGCCGAGAAAAGCTCATACCCTTCCGGAAAATATAAGCGGGCAAGACCTTCTGCCATCGGACTGCGGCATGTATTTCCTGTACAAACAAACAAGATTTTCATAGATATCATTATACCCTCTTTTCCGGACTAGTAAATTAAAATTCGATTGACTTAGAAAACAAGACCGAAGGCCATTCTCAGGCCAATCAAAAACAAGATGCCGCCACCGACGGCTTCCGCTTTGCTGCCGGCCCAGGTGCCGATTCTTCGACCAAGAAGAATACCGCCTCCTGTCATGATACCTGCTGTAAAACCCATGATCAGGGTTGCCGGCAGGATCATGCTGACAAACGTACCCAGAGAAAATCCGACACTCAGTGCGTCAAGGCTGACGCTTCCTGCCAGAACGAAAATTCCGAATCCTTTTAAACTCGGGATGTTTTTTTCTCCCGATCCCCGAATGGCACCCAGAATCATTTTACTGCCAAGCCAGAGCAAAATGACAGCTCCGATCCCAACTGCAACATTGCCAAACAGCAGTCCAAGTTTCTGTCCAATCCACAAACCCAAAAGCGGCATGAAAACATGAAACACTGCCACGACAGTACTCAACCGCAGCGCTGTTTTATTGTCGATCCCAATCATTCCCAAAGCAAGCGAGAAGGAAAAGGCATCCATCCCTAGTGCTATTGATACCGCTATGATCCATATTAATTCCAAGTGTTTTCCTCCTTAGTATCGGTCAGATTGAGATACCTGCTCCCTGGACCAAAATTTTTTTTGCCAGCTGCTTTCTTCAAACGGTTCATAAAAGCAAGCCCTATTCCTTCTTCTGCAATCTCCTCCGCCAGAATGGTGTCGATGTTTTGCTCGTCACACAGTCTCAGTCCTTCAAACAGACGGCTGGCAGCTGAATCAAGATTATTCCTGGAACCAAGTGCAAATATCATATCGGCCTTGCCGGTCGTATCTCCGGTCAGTCTGGCGACCGTTTCGTCCAAACACAGTACTGCAGTCCTTGCCGCGTTGTTTTTGTTCCTCAGATATTTCGTCATCTTTTCAGCTTTTTCAGAGGTGCTACCACTGAATAAAATGATTTTACCTTCCGGTGCGTAATGTCTATATTTCATACCAGGCGATCTGGGCTCTACGGTCGGCTGTCCGTGATCAGCACTGCGGTCCAGTTCGACCTTCCCCAGCACTGCCTGAAGCTGTTCAAGCGTAATTCCTCCCGGGCGCAAAATTGTTGGTAGTTCCCCGGTCAAATCGAGCACCGTCGATTCAAGACCCACTGTACAAGATCCGGCATCAATCAGCAACGGAATCTTCCCTTTCAGATCCCGCCAAACATGCTCCGCATTGGTCGGACTGGGCTTCCCCGATATATTCGCACTCGGCGCGGCCAACGGACAACCCGCTGCTTCAATCAGGGCCAGGGCAACAGGGTGACTCGGCATTCTGACCGCCACCGTGTCCAGTCCTCCGCTGACGATTTCCGGAATATGTGCTCTCTTGGGCAGTACCAGCGTTAAAGGTCCTGGCCAGAAATTCCGCGCGCAGACTTCAGCCTGCGGCGGCCAAACACGGACAAGCTGCTGTGCTTCGTCCAAGGAAGCAACATGAACAATCAGCGGATTATCCGAAGGTCGTCCTTTTACCGCATATATTTTGGCACAGGCTTCGCTGTCCAGCGCATTGGCGCCAAGCCCATAAACGGTCTCGGTAGGAAATGCCACGACTTCGCCCTGTCGGAGCAAAGCTGCTGCTTCCTGCAATTCTTTATCCTGTATGATGCTGTCCGGCCTCAGCCGAATTCTTTTTGTCTCCATGACAGCTCCTTCGTGGCCCTATCCAAACGGCGGTTTCAACCGGTTATTAACGAAATACTATTCCTTGCGGGCCAGCACTATTCTATCCAGACCAGCGTAATCAGAAAATAATTCGGTTTGATATCCGGCGGCCTTAAATAATTCCCGAACCTGGGTTCCCTGGGAATACCCGATTTCCACCAAAATTATTCCCCCATGGCTCAAGAATTCTGTTGCATTCATAGCAATCCTCCGGTAAAAATCCAGACCATCTTTTCCAGCCAGCAGGGCTAAGACAGGCTCTTTCCTGACTTCGGGCGAACACTCCAGAATTTCCTGTTCTGAGATGTACGGAGGATTGGAAACAATCAGGCTGAATTTTTCTCCCTGTACCGGTGCAAAAAGATCTCCCAGACGAAAGTCAATATTCACGTTCATCTTGGCCGCATTGATTTTAGCGACAGTCAACGCTTCAGAAGACATATCAACAGCGACAACGGACGCCTGATTCCAATAATAGGCCACAGCAACGGCAATTGCCCCGCTGCCTGTGCAAAGATCAAGAACCTTTGTAGAAACTTCCTCATTTTCTCGTTCTCTACCTATATTCTTGCCCAATTTCAGGACTTTCTCAACTAGAAGTTCCGTTTCTGGCCTCGGGATCAGAACGCTTGGGTCCACAAAGAAATCAAGACCCATAAATTCACGGGTCTTAAGCAGATAAGCAAGTGGTTCCCTCTGACCACGTCGTTTCAGGAAATCATTATAGATCTCTTTTTCCGGGGAAGCGATTACCCTGTCACGCTCGGCATATAGTTTGTCTCTCGTCGTTTTAAGCACAAAGGCCAGAATAAGATCCGCCTCTACCCGGGCGTCAGCTACCCCGCACTGCGCTAAATACTGTGTGCCTTGCCGAAGCAGCTCCATTGGCCGATGAGCATCAGGTCTGTCTGTCATACCCGGTAAACTCCTGCTTTCATCTTTGTCCATTAGACCGAAGCTTTGAGCCTTTCGGCATGATCGGCCGAAATCAATGCCGTAATGATTTCTTCGATGTCACCCATCAAAATGCTGTCCAGTTTATGCAGTGTAAGGCCGATACGATGATCGGAAACTCTGCCCTGCGGATAGTTGTAGGTTCGAATGCGCTCACTGCGGTCACCTGTCCCTACCTGGCTTTTACGTTCCTGGGCAATCTCGCCGGCTGCCTCTTCTTGAGCTTTTTCCAACAGCCTGGCTCTGAGTACTTTTAAGGCTTTATCCTTATTCTTGTGCTGGGATTTTTCATCCTGGCAAGAGACCACGATCCCCGTCGGCAAGTGGGTAATGCGGACTGCCGACTGTGTCGTATTTACAGACTGACCACCAGGGCCGCTGGAACAAAAAATATCGATCCTGATATCGTTCGGGTTAATCGCAACATCGACTTCCTCGGCTTCAGGTAGTACGGCAACCGTCACGGTAGACGTATGAATCCTGCCGCCGGATTCGGTCGCGGGAATCCGCTGAACACGGTGAACACCGCTTTCATATTTCAGTCTGCTATAAGCACCCTGTCCTTCGATCATAAAAATAATCTCTTTAAAGCCGCCAATATCCGTGAAACTGGCACTTAAGGGTTCGGTCTTCCAGTTCTGACTTTCGGCATATTTTGTATACATCTTGTATAAATCACCTGCAAACAAAGCCGCTTCATCTCCGCCAGCACCGGCTCTAATCTCCATAATGACGTTTTTCTCATCATTCGGATCCTTCGGCAGGAGCAGGATTTTCAAATCCTCTTCCAGCTTTTTTTTGCTCTTTGTTAATTCATCCTGTTCGGCCTCGGCCATTTCTCTCATTTCAGGATCGCGTTCCTCGTCAAGCATGCCTTTCAGATCTTCAATCTGCCGGTTTATTTCTTTATATTCTCGAAATACTGCGACTATATCTGTAAGCGCCGACTGGCTTCTGGCATATTTCTGAAAATCAGCCTGATTGGCGATGATCTCCGGCTTGGCCAGGAGTTCTGTCAGGTCGTCATATTTTTTTTCTATCTCTTCGAGCCTGTTTAGCATGTTTTAACCTCTCCCAAATGAATTTTATCTATGAAAGTTCCTGTCCGGTCGCGAGTACCCCGTTAAGCGCAGCAATCGCAACCTCAAGTTGGGAGTCGTCCGGTTCCCTGGTCGTAAGCTTCTGCAGCAGAAGGCCGGGAACTATGATCCACTTTAAAAACATCGATTTGGAAAATCTCCCTGACAGCTTCAAAAGCTCGTACGAAATTCCAGCTACTAGCGGCATCAGGATGATTCGGGAAACGATACGCCACCACAGAGGATCCACGCCCAAAAAGGCAAAAACAAAGATACTGACGACAACAACAATAAGCAAGAAGCTCGTCCCGCACCGGGGATGCAGTCTGGAGTATTTTCGGATGTTTTCCGGATTCAGTTCCACGCCAGCTTCATGCGCAAATATTGCTTTATGTTCTGCCCCATGGTATTGAAATACCCTCTGAATATCCTTTAATCTGGATATCAGAAGGATATATAGAAATAACACAATAAGACGAATGAGGCCTTCGACAATATTTTGCAGTACGGTACCCGGAAAAATATCTGTCAATAAATGAGCGGAAGCTGTCGGTATTCCGACAAATAACAGGAGTCCGGCAGCAAAGGCAATAACGATCGTTAACACCATCGCCCAAAAGCCAAGCTCCTCTCCTTCTTCTTCGCCGACAGCGCGGTCGGCGGAAAACATCAAAGCTTTGGTTCCAATTACCAAAGATTCAAGCAGTGCAACAAAACCCCGAATGATCGGCAATTTAAGAACTGGCTTCTGAGACCAGGGATGAATATCTTGGGTCGTTACTTCAATCTCTCCGTTGGGTAGACGAACAGCCATCGCAATCGCCCGTGGCCCGCGCATCATTACGCCTTCAATCAGCGCTTGCCCTCCATATTGAACAGGTTTTTCCATAAATTTAAACCTCCAGGCCTAATAACCGAAAAGCAGAGCTTACGCTCTGCTCCTTGTTTTTTACAGGCAACGGCTTCAGACCGTTGTTATTGCAAACCGTATTTCTTTTTGAAACGATCGACTCGTCCACCAGCGTCAACAAATCGCTGAACTCCAGTGTAAAAAGGATGACACTTGGAACAAATTTCGACCTTGATATCCTTCTTCGTACTACCTGTCTCTATAATATTGCCGCAAGCGCAGCTAATGGTAGTTTGTTCATATTTCGGATGAATTTTCTCTTTCATGACCCGTCACCTTCCTTCCCAATCAGATCCGTCTCAATCAAATACAGTCAACTCTAAATATTCTAGCACATTCTTTGCCTTTCGGTCAAGAAAAAAACAATTCAGAAGGCTTCTTTTCGCAGCGTTTTAGCAGGCACCTTTAATTGCATATTTGGGCTTTTTGGCAAAACAATGTTTGGCTTCAATAAAACGGACCGTACCGGTCTTGCCCCTCATCACCACAGTGTGCGTCGTGGCACCCTCACTGCTGTATATCACGCCTTTAAGCAGCGGTCCTTCGGTAATTCCGGTTGCCGCAAAAAAGATGTCATCCGTATTGACCAGATCATCGAGTGTCAGCAGTTTATTGATATCCATAATACCCAGTTTCCGGGCTCTTTCAACATCTTCTTCATTCTCCGGCCAAAGTCTCCCCTGCATTTCCCCGCCCATACAGCGCAGGGCAGCAGCGGCAAGCACTCCCTCAGGAGCTCCGCCGACCCCCATCATCACATCAACTCCGCTGCCTTCCAGCCCGCAGGCGACAGCCGGAGCGACATCACCGTCGGTAATCAGGCGTATTCTGGAGCCGCATTCTCTTACCTGACGGATGATCTCACTGTGGCGGGGCCTGTCGAGAATAACCACCGTAAGTTCCTGAATTTTCTTATTGAGTCCCTTGGCTATGTTCTCGAGATTTTCGGCAACCGGAGCATCCAGATGGATACGTCCTGCAGCCTTGGGACCAACAGCAATTTTATCCATATACATATCCGGGGCATGCAGAAGTCCATATCTTTTGGTCACAGCTAAAACCGCTATGGCTCCCGGCATTCCTTTGGCAACAAGATTTGTTCCCTCGAGGGGATCGACGGCAACATCAACCTCGGGCTTTTCGCCCGTGCCAAGTTTCTCCCCAATGTAAAGCATCGGGGCTTCGTCCATTTCTCCTTCGCCGATCACGACCGTCCCATCCATGTGTACGGTATCAAACAAAGATCTCATAGCTTCCACTGCCGCATCATCGGCTTCATTCTTCTGTCCCATTCCTACCCAGCGCGCTGAAGCGAGTGCTGCTGCTTCCGTCACCCGGGCAAATTCCATGGTTAATTCTCTTTCCATCTCTTTTTCACCCTTCTTAACTTAACTTCTTCCAGTCATCCAAAAATTTATTAATTCCTGCACTTGTCAAGGGATGCTCGGATAATTTGCTCAAAACGCCAAAAGGTATTGTCGCAAAATCCGCGCCGATCTTAGCCGCTTCAAGGACGTGAACAGGATGACGGATACTGGCGGCAATCACCCCGCAGTCCAGATCATGGACCTCAAAAATTTCGCAGATATCGGCCAGGACATTCATGCCAACCTCCCCGATATCGTCAAGTCTTCCTAAAAAAGGGCTGACATAAGCGGCTCCCGCCCTTGCTGCCATCAGTGCCTGAACAGGGCTGAACACCAATGTAACGTTCGTCTGGATATCTTCTTCCCGCAGCGTCTTGACGGCTTTCAAACCGTCAAGCGTCATTGGAATTTTGACGACAATATTTGGATGAATATCTGCGAGCTGCCGGGCTTCCTGGAGCATACCCTCATAATCGAGCGCTATGACTTCCGCACTGATCGGGCCATCGACGATCCCGGCAATTTTATGGATCAGGGTGTGAAAGTCCTCTTTTTCTCTGGCTACCAAAGAAGGATTCGTCGTAACACCGGCGATGACTCCCATGTCCCATGCCCGGGAAATCTCTTCTGTATTGGCTGAATCAAGAAAAAAACGCATAGGTCAAATTCCTCCTTCAATAATATCCGGCCATAGTAAAAAACCTACTCGACCTCCGTAATGATATTCTTTCTATGATTCCCCTTCAGAGAATCGTTGATGATCCGCATCTCGTTTTCCTCTAAAGTAATTGCTCCCATTTGTTCTAGTATGCGCAAAATGTCTTTATTATCCGTATAAATAATACCCATTGCCTTGCATAAATCGCAAATCAATTCTACACTTTCAGGTAATATTTCTACAGTTAGGTTATGATTTCCGCATTTGCAGCCAAGCTTTTTCCGTTCAACCAGCCTGCCAAGTATCTCTATAACGCCATAGACAACAAAAAAATCATCTGTCATTACATCAAGATCTTCCTGATCGCTTGTTAACTCCGAAGCCAGTCGGACAAAGTTCTTTTTAATTTCCGTGCACAATTCCATGACACGTGATTCAGGCCCGATATAGCCTACTGGTAGTTCCTTGTCGCTGCATCCCAGACGCAAAGGTTGTTCTCCCCAGATCAACTCCCTTCTGGTAACCAAGTGATGCGGCATCCCGCAGTAAATACAAGAATATTCTATGCCGATTTTCTTGCTCTCAAAACTGATGAGCGTCAACAATGGAGTACCACACGTACAAATGAAACTGTTCTTTCCCAAGTGAGCAAAAGAAAATACTGATAATGTTTTAAACTGAAGTTTCCCGCAGTGGGAACAAAGCATCCCAATGGTTGAGACTGCCTGAATAATCATTCTTTAGGCTCACCTCCCACACTGTCAGCCTGTTGGTTCTTTCCGCTCCATGAAATCACGGTATTAGGCTCCGTGGCCTTGCCGCTCTTTGCCCCGTGGCCGTCTCAAATCAGCGGATCGGCATCGGCTTACGTATGCCGTATAGCTTATAGTTCTCCAAGTAAAATATTATTCCTGCCTTAGATTTTTTAGAATATTAGAATTACCGCTTCTTACCATTCATTGTACCGTGGCATTAGACCTTACATGGCCGCCAAAAAGCCAGACTTTCGTTAAAGTCTGGCCGGTTAATCCGTTGATCATTCAAGCCATTATTTTAAGCCACCGTTTCAATTCTCAGAAACATGATCCGTACTGATAATTTCTCCAACCTGTTTTTTTAGTTCATTTAAATCAAAAGGTTTAACAACGAAACCGGATACTCCCAATTCCTCAGCCTGCTTATAAAAAATCTGATCGCCATATGCTGTCATCATGATGACCCGGCTTTTACAATTTGTCTCCCTGAGTTTGGTTAGAACCTCAATTCCACTCATTCCAGGCATCTTAACATCCATGATTATCAGATCCGGTTGAAATTCCGGAATAATCTCGAGCGCTTTTATTCCGCTGCCGCACGATTCAATCTCATAACCATATTCTAAAAAAACTTCGGTTAGAAGTCTTCTGATCCCATTTTGGTCATCCACAATCAACATCTTCAGCATCAAAGCCCCCCTTTTTTATAGCTAGATTTGTAGTTGTCAATAGATTTTAAAAACATCCATTGCGCTAAAAGCAATATGATTTGACAAAGATCGCCATACTACCTTTTATTTGACAATTGTTCTTCGCTGGGAGACAAAAATCCTTCATTAATTATCCTTATTCTCATTATTTCTCCATTTTTTTTATACATCCGCAGAATCCTGGGATTGGCCTGAGTCCTTCGTAAGGGAATCACAATCTCGTCACCGGCTGAGCAAGACGCGCTGCCGACATCGAGTACCGTAAGCTGCATCCCAATTTTCCCTGCAATCCTGACGGTTTGCCCGTTGCAAAGCAGTTTTTCCCGGCCCAGCTGAATGCCCATCAGGGCTGCCATATTTTTGACAATTATTTTCGCGAGATCCACAATGTTTTGAGGCACAAGCCGGGGCTCAATCCCAAACCCATCGGCATAACCTACCGGCACCACTGCCAGAGTCGTGTCTTTTTTAGCCTTGTAAACACTCTGGTAGCCGACAAAGGTACCTTTTGCCGCCTTTTGCAGGTGAACAATTCTTGCTTTGGCCAGCCAAGGGTCTTTTAACCGCAGCCTGCCTTCAAATGCCGGCGCAGGACAATGACCAATCAGGAGTGTTCCGACTCTGACCATATTGTAATGATACTCCGGAAAATCCAAATAGGCGGCGCTGTTGCAGACGTGCTTTAGCGGGATCCGAATGCCTGCTTGTTCCAACGTTTGAACATAAGCCAGATATTTTCCATTCTGCGCTCTGGTATAGGCACGATCACGCTGAGCTCCCCGGGCAAAGTGCGTGTACGCCCCTGTTACTTCCAGCTGAGGAGCTTCTCGCAACGCTGCAGCTAATTCCTGCAGCTGATCGCCCGTAAAACCGGTACGTCCCATACCCGTTTCCAGCTTCAGCTGAATCCCGGCTTTCGTTCCCAACGTTTCGGCGAGTTTGTTCAGTGTCGGTATCCAGTCCAGCTGTGATACCGTTAGTTCAATATGGGCCTGGATTGCCGCCTGCCAGTATTCCGGGCTCGACGGGCCGAGCACCAGGATTGTACCGTCAACACCCTGGTTTCGCAGCAGCAACGCTTCAGAGATGGTGGTGACAGCAAAGGCCGTACATCCTTCTCCCTGCAAGGCTCCTGCTACTTCCGCAGCCCCGAGGCCGTAGGCATCTGCCTTAACGACTGCCATGAGCCGGCATCCGGCAGAAAGCCCGGCCATGATTTGTCGGTAATTATAGATAATGGCATCCATATCTACTTCGATCCATAGATCTGACATGACAAGCCCCTCTTTAACAAATGATATTAAAAATTATTTAAGAGATCATTTAAGAAATTACAAGGAATGAATTATTTATGCCGCGGCCTGCGCATCCGGGCAAGCAGTCCTTTCAGTTTCCCGGAGTAAGCTTTTTCAGCAATCTGCCAGATCACATACAGGACAGGCCTGTAAACATAGTCCCACTCCCCGATGAATTCTGTAAACTCGCCATTAAAACCTTTTTTAAATTTATACAGTCCATACAGCGGGTTACTCTCGGCCAAATCCCCGGATACTCCTCTGAAATCGTAGAGCGTACAACCATTGGCTTTGGCCCAGCAAATCATTTCCCACTGAATCAAATAGTTGGGCATGACATTGCGATAAGAATTTGATGATGCCCCATAGATGTACCAGGCTTTGTCCCCTGTGATGAAAGCCAGCGTTCCTGCAACAATCTTTCCTTCATATTCGGCAACAAAAAGTTCGGCAAAACCTGCCGGCACCAGCGTATCATACAGATCTTCAAAATAGGTATAAGACCTCACCAGGAAATTATCCCGCTCGGTCGTTTCCTTGAGTACACGGAAAAATTCCGGTAGATCCTCTCTTGATCCTTTCCGGATCACGACACCTTTTTTAGAGGAAAGGCGGATATTATAGCGGGTTTTTTGATGCATATTCGTGAGCAAGGTCTCTTCATCCGGCGAAATGTCCAGACGGAATACAAACTTCGGCTGAACACCTTCAAAATTCTTTCCTGTATCCATTTTTTTAAAGCCCTGAGCTTTCAAAATACCTGCCAGAACCTGATCGGTTGAAGATACATCAGGATCAATCTTTAAGAGAATCGCCTTGCGCTTTTGCGCCAGCTTCCTGATTGCTTCCAGGACGGCTGCCATTTTTTCGCTGTCGTGCATAGCAACGACCGGACCGCGCGGACAGTAGAAAATGGGGGTCCCCAGCAACGGCAGTTTCCTTTCGAGAATTGTTGCAGCAGCAAAAATCTCACCATCTTTTTCCACTGCAAGCCTCCAGGGTTTCCAGCCCGTTCTTCCTTTAATGTCTCCCCATTCCCATAATTGCATCGCATGCCCTTTGGGATGCTTACAAATAAAGGAATTAAACTTTGCTTTATCTTCAATTGTGAGCCACCTTGCCGTAAATTCCATTTTTTTCACTCCTCCCAAAGACATTTCATTCTATCATCTTCGGAAATACAATTCATAGAAATACCAATCACCCTGTTCGACGTGAACCGGTTGACTGGCAAAAAACGTTTTTCTTCATCCTGTTATCCTATTAATTTTAAACGTAATCATATGATCTTAAACATCTGTTGTTTGCTGTCTTATATTTCCTTCAGTGTTGCAGTGACAAAGTTTTTGAAGAGTGGATGCGGCCGGTTCGGTCTGGACTTAAATTCAGGGTGAAACTGAGAAGCCACAAACCAGGGATGATCCGAATATTCCGATATTTCAACGAGTCTGTCGTCCGGGGATGTGCCCGAGAATACCATGCCGTTCTTCTCAAGGATTTCCCGGTAATAATTGTTCACTTCATAGCGGTGACGATGCCGCTCATAAATCACTTCACTGGAATACGCCGAGTTGGCAAGGGTATTCGGTTTGACCCTGACCGGAGAAATCCCCAGACGCATCGTCCCGCCCATATCTTCAATATCTTTTTGTTCCGGCAGCAAATCGATCACGGGATACTCCGTATCAGGGTTAAATTCTGTACTATTCGCGCCTTTTAGCCCGCAGACGTTTCTGGCAAATTCAATGATGGCACACTGCATCCCGAGACAAATGCCTAAATACGGTACTTTGTTCTCTCTGGCATACTGGATCGCCTTGAGCTTCCCTTCAATCCCTCTGTTTCCGAATCCTCCCGGTACCAGGATGCCTTTAATTCCGGTAAATATCTGCCCCAAATCTGCCCCTGAAACCTCAAGCTCCTCAGAATTAATCCAGCGAATTTTTACACCGGCCCCCTGATCGATGCCGGCATGGCGCAAGGCTTCTGCTACGCTCAGGTAGGCGTCGGGTAAAGTGACATATTTGCCGACAATCGCAATTTCTGTATACCTACATGGAGACTTAATCTTCAAGACCATTTTTTCCCACGTTGACATATCCGCTTTGGGGGCTTTAATACCCAAACAGCACAGAACGATATCATCCATACCTTCTTCCTGAAGACGAAGCGGAACCTCATAAATCGTCGGAGCTGTGGTATTCGTTATGATAGCTTCTTTGTCAATATCACATAATAAAGCTAGTTTTTCTTTGAGATCATCGTCAATTGCTTTGTCAGCCCGGCAAACCAAAATATTGGGCTGAATTCCGATACCTCTAAGTTCCTTGACCGAATGCTGCGTCGGTTTGGTCTTAACCTCACCGGAAGCCGACAGATAAGGAAGAAGGGTGACGTGGATATAACAGACATTCTCTTTGCCCATATCTCCACGGACCTGACGAATAGCTTCCAAAAACGGCAGTGACTCCATATCGCCGACAGTCCCGCCAATTTCAGTAATTACAACATCGGGATTACTCTCTCTGGCAACCCGGTAAATACGTTCTTTAATCTCATTCGTAATATGAGGAATCACTTGAACCGTGCCGCCAAGATAGTCGCCTTTGCGTTCCTTGGTGATGACCGACCAGTAAATCTTTCCTGCAGTCACATTGCTGTTTTTGGATAACGGAACATCAATAAATCTTTCGTAGTGCCCGAGGTCAAGATCGGTTTCCGCTCCGTCATCGGTAACAAACACTTCTCCATGCTGGTAAGGGCTCATTGTTCCAGGATCGACATTAATATAGGGGTCAAATTTTTGGATTGCGACCTTGAGTCCCCTTTTCTTCAATAAACATCCCAAAGAAGCGGCTGTTATTCCTTTACCAAGGGAACTTACTACGCCTCCGGTAACAAATATAAATTTCGTCATCCTTTTCTACCCTTTCCTTATCTCATAAAATTCTAAAGTCTAGCGTCCTGTGCTACGTTGTATGTCAAATTAATTAACTTCCAAAGATAAGTTTACATTCTTTCCGGGGCCGATACACCCAGTATCTTCAAGACATTCGCCAATACCTGTCTGGTTGAGCGAATCAGTCCCAGCCGGGCTGTCCGCAAATCGGGATCCTCAATCAGAACACGCTGACTATTGTAAAAAGTATGGAATAGCGCCGCCAAGTCAAGCACATACCTTGCAAGCCTGTGCGGTTCGGTTAGTTTTGCTGCCAGCACAATTTCCCCAGGCAGATCCGCCAATTTCTTCAATAGATCTCTTTCCTCCGCAGAAACAAGAAGCGCCAGCTGATATTCACCAGGAATCAGCTGCGATTCGAAACCCTGTTCTTCCGCCTGTCTTAAGATACTGCACAACCGAGCATGCGCATACTGCACATAGTAAACCGGGTTATCGGCGGACTGGGATTTGGCCAGGTCAAGGTCAAACTCAACCGTAGAATCCGGGTCACGCAGCAGGAAGAAGAACCTGGCTGCATCTTTGCCAACTTCATTAATCAGTTCCCTCAGCGTGATATACTGACCGGAACGCTTTGACATCTTGACGGTATCACCGTCCTGAATCAGCCTTACGAGCTGCATGAGGATGACCTGAAGAGAATCAGGGCTGTATCCCAGAGCCTGCATTGCGCCTTTCATGCGGGCGACATGTCCATGGTGGTCTGCTCCCCAGATATTGATAACCTTTTTAAAACCCCGTTCGAACTTATTGCGGTGATACGCAATATCCGCTGCAAAATAGGTCGGAACCCCATTGCCGCGCACAATGACTTCGTCTTTTTCATCTCCCGGAAGGATTGCTTTCAGCCAGAGAGCACCTTCCTTTTCATAAATATATTCTTTGTCTTCCAACCGCTTCATCGTCTCACGAATATAGCCGGACTCATGCAAAGACTTTTCACTGAACCATACATCATAGAAAACGCCAAAATCCGCCAGCGTTTCTTTGATATCATTAATTTTTTCTTTAAGAGCATAACTGACAAGAATATCCCGGCGGGTCTGTTCTTTCACTCGGACATATTGATCTCCGTCTTTTTCAATGATATTTTTGACAGTATAAATCAAATCTTCACCATGATACCCGGCCTCCGGGAAAGGTACTTCAACCCCCATAAGCTGGAGATATCTGGCTTCCAGCGATAGAGCAAAATTATGAATCTGATTGCCTGCATCATTGATATAAAATTCCCTGCTGACCTCGTACCCGGCCATCGCCAGCAGTGAGGCCAAACTGTCCCCCAAAGCAGCTCCTCTGGCATTCCCCATATGCAAAAGGCCTGTCGGATTCGCACTGACAAACTCAACCTGAATTTTTTCACCCTGGCCGATGTTGACAAACCCGTATTTTTCACCCTGGGCAGATATTTCAGGAATTACGCCTGTCAGCCAGGCAGGATCCAGGCGGAAATTAATAAATCCGGGTCCGGCTATTTCACTTGAGGTAATCCAGGTATCTGCCGTATCCAGATTATCAATAATGATTGCTGCTAGTTCCCGCGGAGCTCTTTTTGCCTGTTTGGTTAAAAGCATAGCAATGTTGGTCGCCAAATCACCATGCTCACGTTCTCTTGGTTCTTCTAAAACGTAAGAAGGTATTTCCTGAAAAGCCAACGCTCCTTTTTCGCGTGCACAGAGGATCGCCTGTTCTAATTTTTTACTGATATTTTCCCTGATTTTCTCATAAACGCTCAAACCTGAAGCTCCTCCTTCATAGGACCGCTGGAAAATGTACATAACTAAAATAAATTTTAATACATTTTCAGTAAAAATACCAGCGCCCAAATAATTAAGCAGAAAAAGAAGGTCTTTCTCTGCTTAATTATTTTACATTTACCAATTATATTGGAAATGCATTTTTTTTCAATACTTTTTTTGTTAATTCTTGTCTTAATCCTTACTGGATTAATTTTCCAGCAGGCGTATTGACAACCCTGCTGATTTTTTCTTCCGTTCCATTCAGCGCATTGATATAAACCATATACTCCTCCCCAAATGCCGTCCCTCTGAATTCATAACAAAAGGCTTCATTTGTCCCTAATTTTGAGATCACCGCCATTTTTGTTTCGATGATCTTAAATTCTTTCTTGAGTTTTGCCTTGGCCTGCTCCAGTGTAAGCACGCGATTCAGATTTCGTTGATGATGATACGCATAGTAGGGGTTAGCGTCGAAGCCAATGATCTGACCGTTATCTGTCGCTATGGTCAGCCTGATCTTGTCAGGATACAGCAGTGTCCCGTTCTCCCGCGGAACTGCATCAACCAAAACATAGGACCCGAGATCCTCGGAAGAAGTTACGACCAGATCCCATCCTATCCTGGCCAGAGAGGCATAGGCACTATCCAAGGTTTTTTTAACATCGAGCTGGCGATCGTTTAATTCACGCTGGTCCCGGTAAAACGTGACGACACCGCCTTTTTTGCTGACCTCCAAATAGCTGTCCTTATACGTAAGATTAAATCCTCCGAGGAGGTTGTCGCTTAAACCGCTTAACTGTGGAGCCGCACCTGTCTGCCCCAAATCTTCAAGAAAACGCTTGCCAACCTCCACGGCTTTGTTTTCATTAATTTCTCCTTCCGGTAAACCAAGCGGCTTATCCACATAATGCTTGTCCAGTTCTCCCTGATATGTGAATGGAGGATATTTCTGAAGGCTGACATCAAGCTGCTTCAACCCGCCTCTGACAGAAGTTGGCGTTTGGGCAGCTGCCTGTTGATTTTGCTGATTGGTCTTTCCGCTGTTTTCATCACCCTGAGCAGCGGTCTGAATGGATTTTCCGAAACCGATTTTTTTCAGCAATCCTTTGGGTTTGTCCACCCAGGCGAGGTTCTCGGAATTAAACTGATTGTAAACTTGCTGAACTGAGCGGTTGATTTCTATCACTCTTTCATGCATTTTGTTCAATGTGGCCTGCTCCTCAGCACTCATCACGGCGGCAGCAGCCGTCTTGCGGGTCATGGCCTTGCTGAAATCGCCGACCTGGTTGATAAACGTGTCAACATAGCTAATCCCGACCTCGTCTGCCGGCAGCTGGCCAAGGCGGCTGACCGCACTTTCGCTTCCCTTCCAAGTTTCTCCGAGATAAAGCACCCTTTGGGCCGTGCTACCCGCAACCTTTGCTTTGGCTATACTTGTTTCCACTTCGTTTAATGACGTCACAAGATCCGTAAAAGCCCTCGAATACTGGTTCTCTGTTTCCGTCTTATACTCTTTGAGTTCCCTAAACTCATAATAACCCCAGCCCAGAGAGAAAATCAGCGCAATCCCTAACGTCAGGGACAGCCAGGAAAGCAGCTTTTTTTTTGATTCAGCGTTCATCGGTACCCCCCCTAACGTGTAAAAATATGTTTGCCAATTTTTTTGATCTGCGGTCTTGACCAGACAAATTTATTGGTGGTCTTGTCGGGATTAAAATAATAGACCGCTCCATTGGTCGGATCAGATCCGTTCATCGCTTCCCTAGCTGCCTTAATGGCGGTTTCATCAGGTTGAAGGTTGATCTGACCGTCATCTACTGCCGAAAAGGCCTTTGGCTCGTAAATGACACCGGCGATGGTTTTCGGGAAGGAGGAACTTTTAATCCTATTCATGATACAGGCCCCGATCGCCACCTGACCAATATACGGTTCACCGCGGCCTTCCGCATAAACACACCGAGCCAGCAGCTGAAAATCGGCGTTCTTAAAACCTACCTGTTTTCCGGAAGAGGTAGTACTTTCACCTGTCAGTCTTTTTAACTCCCGAATCGTTTTGTCTCCGGCTATGCCGTCAGCTTTTAATCCTCTGCTTTTTTGAAATCTTTTGACGGCAGCCATTGTTGACTTTCCATAAATACCGTCAACTTTCCCGACCTGATACCCGAGTTGGACCAGTTTGCTCTGCAAGGCTTTGACTTCAGAACCTCTGGAACCCTTGGACAGTGTCCGGTCTCCAAGAGCAGCCTGACTGGCAGCAGAAAGAACCAGACACAGAATAAGACTTACCGTTATAATACTGAATATTTTTTTTTGTTTTTTTTCATTGGAATTCTGATTCATGCTTTCACCTCACCCGAAGTTATTTCTATTGCACCGCATTTCTTTGCTGTTTTTCATGCCAGCTCCGATTCAGCTTTCTTCTTATTCTGGCTTGGTTAGCAGCGGTTTATCCGCCAAAAACCATCTGTTCTGCCAGTCCAAATTTTTACAGCCAGCTTATTTATAAATTTCTATGATTATTACAAAGAATATAAGGATATTACTTTCTCAAACTTTTATAAATATTTCTATATTTGGCTTGTTTGGAGAGGTAAATCTCTAAAATGAAGAATATTCTGACACAGTGGGATATTATTTGACTTTTTTATCTCTGATTTCGCATTGTCAATCAATGATCCGAAAGGAGAGTATGGCCTTGACCATTCAGAAAGAAGTCATTGAAGATTTGAAGTCAATCTGGGGGGACCGGATAAACTTCAACGCCCTGGAAAGAAAAATTTATGCCCACGATATGGGAGTAATGCCCTCCATGATCAAACCCTTTGCCGGTAATCCTATTCCGGACGGTATTGTTCAACCGTCATCCGAAGATGAACTTGTTCACCTCGTGACCTATGCGAACCGGCATCAAATCAGCTTAATTCCAAGAGGGAAAGCAACATCCGGGTATGGCGGCGTACTGCCGGTTGACGGTGGGCTAATCGTCGAATTTAACCGGATGAAAAAAATCCTCGATATCTCCGAACAGGAAAGCAGTGCAACTATACAGCCGGGCGTTGTCTGGAATGAACTCGAGTATCACCTGAACCAAAAGAACCTGACGCTGGCGTTATACCCGACAAGTGCTCCTTCTTCGACGGTCGGCGGATGGCTTGCGCAGGGCGGTGCTGGAATCGGCAGTTATGAATTCGGCTACTTCCGAGACAATGTACTGTCTGCCAGAGTTGTCTTGCCAGATGGCTCTGTCAAATTCATGCAGGGTTCGGATCTGGATCTGGTTTCGGACGTTAATGGAATCACTGGTTTAATTAGCGAGATCAGCATCCGGGTTAAAATGCTGAAACCAATGCATGTCAAAGCCATCGCTTTTGGCAATCCGGACCATCTTGCAGGATTCATGAAAGATCTGTTTTCCCGCAAAGTGCCTTTATGGTCGGCATCGTTTATTAACCCGGACGCTGCGAGGTTAAAGAATAATCTACCGCCGCATTATCATCACGGGGAGCGAGTCTCGGATGAGCACAGACCGATTCTGCCCGAAAAATATATAGCGATTCTGTCTGTACCAACGACCGTTGCGATCTTGTTCAGGCCGATGTGATGGAAATCGCCGAAAAAAACAACGGAGAATTTCTCTCCGCCGAAATCGCCCGACATGAATGGGATGCCCGTTTTGAACCCGTCAGGGCCAAGAGAATTGCCCCTTCCCTGATTCCAAGCGAGGTTATTATCCCGCTGGAAAACCTCGATAAAGTCATTCAAGAGATTACGGCCGAGGTTAAGCACCCATTTATTCTGGAGGGCTTTGCGACAAATTCCCAGGAATTTGTTCTGCTGGGTTTCATCCTGCATGATGAAAGGCAGTTTAACTTCAATCTTGCTTATGCGCTTTCTCTGTCTATTCTGAACACCGCTCAGAAATACCAGGGCAGACCGTATGCGTCCGGCTTATATTTTATTGGGTTCGTCGAAAAGATCTTTGGCAAGGACAGGGTCAAAAAACTGACCGCATTCAAAAAGCAGGTTGACCCGAATAAAATGATGAATCCGGGCAAAGTCCTGGACAACAGTTTTTTGTCCAGGGGAATTGAACTTGCAGGTACGCTTGACCCGATCCTCAAAATATTCGGCAATTTGGCCAAAGCCAAAGATCCCGGTGAAGTATTCAAGGAGAGAAAAGGCATTCCGGGTGACATTGTCTGGTATGCCTACGCCTGTTCGCAATGTGGCTACTGTGTCGATCAATGTGATCAATATTACGGCCGGGGTTGGGAGTCCCAATCCCCGCGCGGCAAATGGACGTTTTTTAAACTTCTTCTGGAAGGGGAAGTCGAATTTACCCAGCGTGCTGTTGACACTTTCTTGGCCTGCACGACGTGTGAATTATGCAACAGGACCTGTCAGCTGGATTTGCCGAATGAATCTTCCTGGCTAAAACTGCGGGGGCTGCTGGTAGACGGACTCGGGTACAGGACATTTCCTCCTTTTGAAATCATGGCCAATACGATGCGCCAGCAGAGCAATATTTGGGGCGGATACGCTAAGGACAGGGATAAATGGATCATTGACGAGGTTCGGGACAGTATCCAGGAAAAAGCCGAATACGCCTTTTTCCCTGGCTGTACCTCATCCTTCGTCGAACAGGATATTGCCCAGTCTACTGCTTTGCTGTTAAAGGAAGCAAGGATCAAATATGCTTATCTCGGCAACAAGGAACAGTGCTGCGGCATACCGATGCTCGTATCCGGACGCTGGGAGGTCTTCAATGAAACGGCGGCTAAGAATATTGCCACGATGAAGCAGACCGGGGCCAAGACCGTTATTACAACCTGTCCGGCCTGCTGGCTGGTCTGGGAAATCTATTACCGCCATTGGGCCAAAGACAACAATATTGAATATGATCTGCATGCCAAACATTATGCGGATGTTTTAGCCGAAAAGATTGAAGCGGGAGAGTTTAAGCTTGCCAAAGAACTTAACCTTCAGGCAACCTACCATGATCCTTGTCATATGGGACGGGCCGGAGCCAGGTTTAAAGGTCCACGTACGCTGATCAACGCAATCCCCGGCTCAAACTTCAGGGAAATGCGTTTTCACCATTATGATGCGCACTGCTGCGGCGCCGTGATCTCTCTAGTGGCTGATCCGAAGGTCGCCTCTGAGATTGGTGCTTCCCGGATTGAGGAAGCGATAGAGTGCGGTGCGGATACGATTATTACCGCCTGTCCCTGCTGCAGGGTGCAGTTAAAAATCTCGGCCGAGGATAATCATCTGCCAATTAAGATCCGCGATTTATCTACGCTGGCCGCCGAAAGCCTTGGCTATGACATTCCGTGCTCAGATCCGGTCATCGATGAGAAATGGGCTGTCTTTGACAGGATGATCCGAATGATGACCCCCTGGGGAATGGCCGATATGATGGCCGGTCTAATTCCGGAGATGATTGAAGCCATGCCGGACACATACAGGAACATGATGAAAATGGTGATGAACGCGCCGGAAGTGTTCAAAGAGCCGATGATCTCCATGATGAAAAGCGTGATGCCTTCCTTATTCCCCGGATTGCTACCGGGCATCATGGATAAAGTCATGCCGCGAATGCTTGAGAAAGTAAGCGAAGCCATCCCGATGCCGGGGTACCTCGAAGAACAGATGCCAAACCTGATGCCCAAAACGATGGAGGTACTCATGCCTAAAATGCTAGACGAGATCATCCCGTATTTCCTGCCGAAAATGGCGGATTATTTGAGAAGGAAATAAAGCCTGGGTAACCTTAATCCAAGAAAAAGCGGACTGCCTTGTAACTTGTCTCTGAGGGACGTCTCAGTAGAATAAACAGCCGAAAAGCGGATGGCACCATGTCGTCAACCTTAGCTTAACTCAAAAAAAATGCTGATAACAGTCAAAAACTATTATCAGCATCATATCGGTTTAGAGTTACTCTTGTTTAGGGGTTCACCCCAACCTTTTACATAGAGCCTCAAATCTCTTACTTTTGAGCAATTTAGTGGTTTATTTATTATTCTCAGCAAAAACGTCCTTGAATACCTGGACGGCTTTCGCGCTGTCCACCGGGAATCCCATTTCTCCGAGTGTTTCACCAATGATTTCGAGCGCTTTGCAGAAAATATCATTCGTGGTGTTCCCCATATGTCCCAATCTGAAGCCTTTTCCGGCCAGAGAAGCGAGTAATCCGGCTACGATCAGCCCTTTCTTCGCGAGTACGGCTCTGAATTCGGCATCGTTGATTCCTTCTGGATAAAGAATGCAGCTTAAAGTCGGAGCAGCGACTTCTTCCGCAGCAAAAATATTCATGCCCATGGATCTGACCGCCGCACGGATTGCTTTGCCAATCGCTGTATGCCGACGATAACGCGCTGCCGTTCCTTCGGCCGCAATGATTTTCATAGCTTCTGCATAGCCATAGATCATATTGATCGGGTGGGTCGCAAAATATTTCTGGGGCTCTTTCATGACCGGGCTCCAGTTGTTGATATCCATATAGTAACTGTTGATACCATCCATTTTCGCTCTGGATTCTAGGGCTTTCTGTCCAAAGGCCACAATCGCAAGTCCAGGAGGAACCCCGATCGCTTTCTGAGATGCGGTCAAAACAACGTCAATCTTATAATCGTCAGTACCATAGGCTTTGCCCATATCTTCTTCAAGTCCGCCGGAAGCACATACGCCGTCTAAAATAAAGAGCGCGCCATACTTTTTGACTGTCGGAACAACTTTGTCCAGATTAGCAGCTACTCCCGTTGATGTATCCGCGTGGGTTACCGTAACAGCTTTAAATCCGCCTTGCTGCAGCTTTTCTTCAATCTGAGCCGGTTCAATTTGTTTGCCCCACTCAGCAGCCAGTACTTCAGCTTCAATCCCTAAAGCTTTCGCTACTCCGATAAAGCGGTCTCCAAAATAGCCATGGCTTACGATGAGCAGCTTCTCACCGCGGGCAACCGTATTGGCCAGTGCCATTTCCATGGCTAGTGTTCCGGATCCGGCGATAACAAAAACTTCGCCATCCGTATTGAACATTTTTCTGGTCTGAGCGAGAGCTTCGCTGAAAATACCTGCAAAACGCATATCCGTATGGGACATTGTTTCCCGGGAAAGCGCCTCATAAATTTCGTCGACTACAGGTGTCGGGCCGGGAATTAAGAGCATTTCTTTATTGGGCATTGGGAATTTCCTCCTTGAAAATAGAACATTTAAAAATTGTACTCCAATTAGGGATTATATCATTAATTTAGTCTCTACGGCTAATTCTGTCAGAATATTTTCCATTAATGCCGCAATAATTATTATTCTAGGACTAGTAAATCTGTATGTCTCATTTGGGCAAATATTTAAAAATAATTTTTGCTAGACATCTGCGGATTTCACGGTTCTCGGGAACGGGATGACATCACGGATATTGGAAATCCCGCTTAAATACATGATCAGGCGCTCAAAGCCGAGGCCGAAGCCTGCATGTTTTACCCCGCCATATTTTCTAAGTTCAAGGTACCAGCCATAATGCTCCTCACTCATTCCAAGCTGAGCAATTCGTTTTGTCAGCAAATCTGTTCTTTCTTCTCTCTGACTGCCGCCGATGATTTCACCGACACCCGGAACAAGCAGGTCCATCGCAGCCACCGTCTGCTGATCATCGTTTTGCCTCATGTAAAAAGCCTTAATCTCCTTGGGGTAATCTGTAATGAAAAGTGGTTTTCCAAATACCTTTTCGGTTAAATAACGTTCGTGCTCAGTTTGCAGGTCTAATCCCCATTCCACAGGATAAGCAAAATCCATATTGGCTTTCTTTAAAATCTCGATGGCGTCGCTGTAGGACAGACGGCCAAATTCCGAATCTAAAACATTGTTCAGCCGGGCCAGCAATTCTTTATCGATAAACTTACTAAAAAACGCCATTTCGTCCGGGCAGTGTTCCAGCGCATAAGCAATCAGATACTTCATCATTTCCTCGGCGAGATTTTGGATATCGTTTAACTCTGCAAAGGCAATTTCCGGCTCAATCATCCAAAATTCGGCTGCATGCCTGGCCGTATTGGAGTTTTCTGCCCTGAAAGTCGGTCCAAATGTGTAGACATCTTTAAACGCAAGGCAAAAACTTTCGGCATTCAGCTGTCCGCTTACCGTAAGATTTGTCTCCTTACCAAAAAAATCCTGACGGTAATCCACTGCTCCCCGGTCATCACGCGGCAGATGATCAAGCTTCAGTGTGGATACCCGAAACATTTCTCCCGCTCCCTCGGCATCACTTCCCGTGATGATTGGCGTATGCACATAGACAAAGCCTTTATCCTGAAAAAACTGATGCACGGCCATTGAAATGACAGACCTGAGTCTGAATACAGCCGAGAATGTATTGGTCCGGGGACGGAGGTGCGCAATCGTTCTAAGAAATTCCAGACTATGCTTTTTCTTCTGCAGCGGATAATCAGCCGGACAGGCATTTTCGATTTGGATCTTCTCGGCTTTTAGCTCAAAAGCCTGGTTTGCCCCCGGAGAGGAAACCAGTATCCCTTCCGCAGTTATGGCGGAACCGGCTCCGAGTCGGCTGACTTCGGAAAAGTTTAGCAAATCCTGACCATAGACGATTTGTAGGTTTCTGAAGCAACTGCCGTCATTGAATTCGATAAAACCAAATTCTTTGGATGCTCTGACCGTCCTTACCCAGCCTGAGATTTGCAGACGCTCCCCAATCTTAGCCTCTGTTGCCTCATAAATTTGCTTTACAGCTATACTGTTCATCATTAACTCCTGTTTATAATTGATACACCCTTCAGTTATTCTGATTTTACGTTTGGCTGTATTTGCTGTTTGATCTTGCTCTCCCGATATTCCTGGACAGCTTCGCTCCACTGATTTCTGGCCATATTGACATATTTTATGTACCGGCTTTTGTCAGGATGTTCACTGACTGTAGAAAAATATTTGACAGCTTCATTGTATTTTCCTAGTCTGCGGTTCAATTCACCGATCAAATATAAAATCTGGATTTCCGGAGTCAATTCCGGATTGAAATCCGTATAAAGAAAAGATTGTTCATATTCGGTACAGGCCAGGTTCATAAATCTCATCTCTTCTTCAGTAATTCCGGCTCCGCGGTAAATCCACGCCAGGCGGTGACAGATCCTTGCCAGCACAACATGTTTTTCTTTAATCAGCTGGGCAAAGTAGATCGCTAGCTTAAACGTTCTGACTGCCATTTGATAATCCCGCTCTCCGCAAAAGTCTTTACTGTGGTCCATCTTGCCGGAGATCTCCTCGAGGGTTTTTTTGCGAACATTTTGTGCCATGATTTTGGAAAAATCCTCTGTGAAAGAAAAACCGCAATGAGGGCAGACCATGACATAGTAGAATAACGGACTATTGTCACCTTGCTCAAATATCTGACCAAAATCACTGTCGACCTTGCGCGGCTTAATGAACCGCGACCGGATTTTCTTGGTCACGAATTCCTGACCGCATAAAAGGCATTCGACCTTTTTGTCGTAGAGAGGCTCGAGCTTTTCAGTTATATCCTTTTTATCCATCATAATCCTTATATTTCCTTCTCATCTTTAAAATTACCCTATCCATATTTTATTCTTTTTTTAGAAATAATCTATAGGTTATTTTTCGCGTCTTTTGGAGGTTTGAGCCCAAAAAACTGATAATAATGGCACTCAATTCTTCCATTATATAATTTCCGGCTTTTATCCCACCTTTTTTTAATGAACCTTTCTGGTTTTGGCAGCGAAGTGAGCATCTGCAGGGACCAATCTTCGAGTCTCTCCAGAACCTCGCCAAGTTCCTGATAAGCAGTTTCAGCTTCTGCTGCTGTTCCAAGCCTTTGCCCGTATGGAGGATTCGTAATGATACAGCCATATTTAAATCTGGAGCGGACTTCTTTGACCGGTAGCCTCTGAAAAAATATTTTTCCTTCCAGACCTGCTTCTCTGGTGTGTTCCCTGGCTAAGCGTAAAGCAGCTGGATCAATATCCGAACCATAGATTGCAAGTTCCTCATTTCTTTGCCAGAGATCTTCTGCTTCTTCTCTTGCTTTTCGCCAATGTTTTTCCGCAATGTTCGTCCATCGTTCAGCCGAAAATGCCCTGGCCAGACCAGGTGCCCGGTTCTGCCCGATAAAAGCCGCTTCAATCGGAATCGTTCCTGTTCCGCAAAAAGGATCCAGAAGAACACGGTCGGGTTTCCAGTAGCTAAGATAGACCATTGCAGCAGCAAGTGTTTCTTTTAATGGAGCCTCCCCGGCCATTTGCCTATAGCCGCGTTTGTTTAATCCCTTACCGGAAGTATCGATGGTCAGCGTAACAGTATCTTTCAGAATAGAGACCTGTACGGCATAGAGGGCTCCTGTCTCTTCAAACCAGCTGACGCCATAGGTATCCTTCAGTCTCTCCACAATCGCTTTCTTAACGATCGCCTGGCAGTCTGGAACACTATGCAGCTGAGATTTAACCGATTTTCCGGTCACCGGAAAACAGGCGTCCACCGGCAGCCATTCCTCCCAAGGCAATGCTTTCGTTTGCTGGAATAATTCCTCAAAGCTTCGGGCTTCAAACTCACCCATCTTCAAACTGATACGGTCCGCACACCTCAGCCACAGATTGGCCCGGCAAATCCCTTCTTCATTTGTTGTCCATGATATCTTACCGTTCTGAACCTCTGTATTTTCATACCCCAGATTTTTAAGTTCCCGCGCAACGACAGCTTCAAGCCCAAATGCCGTTACTGCGATCAGTTCAACCCTTGCCATTCAAACACTCCAGTAAAGCTAAATTTTACGCATAACCTACACATCAAAAAAATACAATATTTACTAACTTTTTTACGATAAATGACATTTCTTTCTGTAACCAAAATAAATGGACAGGCTTTAAAACCATTGGAAATAAACGATTTTCTTCTAAAAAACAGTCAAAATATTTTTTTTCGGCCTTTGACAGGCATCAACATTTTTCTTCCTTATTGTAGTGTATACTGATAAAGGTTGCAAAATAAGAAAATTTTAGAAGGAGGAACGACAGTTGAGGCCTGTTGTAATGGTCATCGACGACGACACAAGTATAGCCAATCTTCTGTCAACAATGCTAATTGGCAACGGCTATACTCCAATTATCGCGTCAAATGGATATTCAGCTCTTACTATGCTGAAGAGCTGCCCTCACCCAAATTTAATTCTCACAGACTATTCCATGCCTATACTCAATGGCTGCGAATTTATTGAGAAGATTTCAGCTCAAAAAAATCTGAAAAATATCCCGGTAATTATGATTTCCGGTTCAGATATTGAAGAAAGGAAGCTGCCGAAAACCACAAATTTCAAGGGGATTATCCAGAAACCGTTTAAAATCAATACGGTTCTTGACGTTATCAAGCATCACGCAATCAATCATTGCGATTCTTCACTCTATCCTGCTTAAATTCGCACTTAAATTCCAAACAGAGTTTTTGCATTCATCGATATATCGGAAAAGGTGTCAAGTCAATAATAACCATAATACGCAAAAAAGGCAAAATTAATGCCTTTTTTTCTTTAGATCTTTAAACCCACTGCGTCTCGGCAGTGTTAAAAGTCTTTGTTTTTATAGTCATAAGGTAAATGACACTAATACGCAAACCCTTCCCAAGCTGCCTGATCGAAGGAAGCATTTCCCCCTCGGTCAGATCTCCCGCCAGGATCAATGTTTTGATCTGATTGATGATTTGCTGATAGATCGGTTCGCCGCTCATGTGTGAAATAATGATATTCATGCATCATCCTCATCTATTTAAAGCAAAACCCGTTAACGATTCTTTATTGTCCGTTTCTTTCATAAAATTCAATAACCGTTTCAAAAGGCACTAATAAAAAGATATGTAAGACTATGTCGGAAAGGAGTAGCTATGCAGATAAAGATATTATTAAAGACCGCATGCGCTGTGGTTGTTGCCTTGCTAATCCAATATCTGTATCTGGAAGGACCGGCAATTGCATCCTTCCAAAACGACCGGACGTATGAATATCAGGTAGATAATTATGCAGTCAAAGCACAATTCCCAGCTACAACTGAAGTGCATTTGACTCCCGACAAAGGAGAGGAAATGCGTCTGAACATCTATTTTACGGACAGTAAACTCAGCTTCAGGGGATATCTCCAGATCTGGAGGGCAGACGACCTGGAGCATTTCCTTCAAGACAGCAAAGCCAGAAGTACTTATAACTTTATAAGCTATGTTCTAAAACGTACGTCCTTAAATCATTGGAACGGATTTGAAGAAAGCTGGTCAGCTGATTTTGGCGAAAATGTTATCAGCTCGCAGGAATACTGGTTGGAATTGAATGACAACAACGAAGTTGTCAGAATCTCCTTTTTTACGGATCAGGCTTTTTTCCCCGATAGCACGAGCAGCGCCATTCGTTCGATCCTGGATTCTATATCTGTCAAAAATCATTGATTTGTTTACTGCTCATCTTGTTAACTCCCTCGTACCACGTCAACTCACTAGTTTCACCAGCACAATTTCTGGTCTGCTGCAGAACCTGAACGGGAAATGGGTACTTTCCCCTAAGCCGCAATTGATGATCATACTTGTGCTTTTATACTGAAACTCTCCATAATCATACTTTGGAAACAACGCTTGTCCCGGAACATAAATAGCCCCGAGCAGCGGCAGCCTGATTTGTCCACCATGCGTATGCCCGACAAGCACCAATTCTATCTCATCCTCGGCTGCTTTCGTTAAAATATCAGGGGCATGAGCCAGCAGTATTTTCGGGGCCTGATCGGATATCCGGCCTGTGGCCTTACTCAAGTCATCCCTGTACGTATACGGATCATTGACCCCGACGATCCAGATATGGGAATTTCCGATGCTGTACGTATACGCCTCGTTTTGAAGAACATGCACTCCCTCATTAATCAGAGGCTCCCGGATATGAAACTGATAACGCCATTCGTGATTGCCCGACACAAAGAAAATCGGTTTGGGACGAAGCCCTTGAATCAATTCCCGGCCGGCGGTGAAATCAGCATTATCTTTATCAATGAAATCACCGGTAAGCGCGACCATATCAAAGCTGAATTGATGGATCAAATCAAGCAGGGTTTTTTGCTCCCGGCCATATCTTTTGCTATGCAAATCCGTCAGATGCAGAATCGTGAATCCCTCAAATTCTTTGGGCAAATTGGCAATCGAAGCGCGATACTCAGTTACAGCAACTGAATACCGCTCGTAATATAGAAAAAAGGTGGTTACGATTATCCCGATTCCACCTGCAATCAACTGACGGCGAGTCAAATGATATCTACGCAGAAGATAACCTCCCTCCACCCCGGCCGTTCCTCTGATCTTTTAGGGAATGACTGGATTCAGTGATATAATACTGTTATTATACATGATCAACGTCTTCTTTCCTAATCTTACCACAGGGAGGAATTGCCTTTGCTACAGGTTAACGGTGAAATAGAAGGTATAAAAAACAGTATTCTTAAAAAGTTAGACGGTTTCTATACTTACCAAATTCCTAGAGACCATTTGTGGACACAGGAACTCATTGAACAACTTGCCGAAATCTCTTCGCAGGTGAACAAGGAAATTGCCGTGTATGCCGACCGCAAAGGCCGGATCACCGATGTCAGCATAGGAAATCACAGTACCGTGAAGCTGGCTGAAGTGGAGCAGAAACACAGCCTGCAGCGCCTTTCGGGCACCCGCTGTATTCATACCCATCCCAAGAGCAGCGGTTTATTGTCTTCCATGGACATCAGTTCCCTGAAGCAGTTGAATCTCGATGCAATGATCGCCATCGGGATCCGGAATAACCGGGCTGAAGACCTTTATGTTGGCATTCTGTCACCTACGAACATTGAGGAGGTCAATATTTTCGGACCCCTTGCGGCTGATATAGATGACTTTGCGTTGCTCTTTCAAAATATCGAAGATGCCGACAATGTACTCAGGAAATTGCCTGCAGAAAAAGCCAAAACAGGTGAACGTACCATACTGGTTGGACTGCAGACACGGTACAGCAGAGACCTATACGGAATCAGCGAAGCGGAAGTCTCGTTTGCTGAACTCGAAGAACTGGCCAAAACAGCCGGCGCCTTGATTGTCGGCCATTTGATGCAGAAAAAAGAAACCCGCGATTCCTTAACGATCATCGGCCCGGGCAAGCTCGAAGAGCTTCAGCAAATGATCCAGACACGCCAGGCTGATCTGGTTATCTTCGACGAAGAATTAACCGGAACCCAGCAGCGCATCCTCGAAGAAAAGCTGGGGTTGAAAGTTCTGTCCCGTACAGGCCTGATTCTGGATATATTCGCCCAGCATGCCCGTTCCAGGGAAGGAATCCTGCAAGTAGAGCTAGCCCAGCTCGAATATAGACTTCCCCGCCTGACAGGAACCGGTGTAGTGCTTTCTCGTCTGGGAGGCGGCATCGGAACAAGGGGACCAGGTGAAACAAAACTGGAAACTGACCGTCGTCATATCCGCTCCCGGATTGCTCATCTGAGAGAACGCCTTGACGATATCCGTAGACAACGCGGTGTTCTCCGCGGAAACCGCCAAAAAAACAATATCCCGGTTCTGTCCATTGTCGGTTATACCAACGCCGGGAAATCTACCCTTTTAAATGCGTTGTGCGGCTCGGATGTCTTGGCCGAGGACAAACTGTTTGCTACGCTTGATCCGACAACCCGCAAGCTTCCCTTAAATAACGGCAGTACGGTCCTGCTTTCCGATACGGTAGGCTTTATTCGAAGACTTCCGCCTAATTTGCTCGATGCCTTTAAATCAACCCTGGAGGAAGTCGTATTATCCGACCAGATTTTGATTGTGGCTGATGCTGCTGATCCTCAGGTCGAAGACCACATCCGGATTGTCGATGAAATCCTGGCAGAACTTGGTGCAGGCAGTAAACCGACCCTGATTGTCCTCAATAAAGTTGACCGTTTGCATCCGGACAACCGGATCAGCCTTTGGCGCGAAACGCGGCCTGTTGTAGAAATTTCTGCTTTGCAGAGGAGCGGGTTGGAAGAACTGAAGCAGGCCATCGAGAAAGAACTGTTCAGTGACCACATTCAGGTTAGTCTGAAAATTCCTGTTTCCGATGGAGCCGCATTGGCCTGGCTATATGCGAATACGAAAGTTCTTGAAGTCGTCTATGATGAACAAGTTACCCACGTCGAAGCGGAACTCGCCGCTTCCTTACTGAGCACTGTGGAGAGATATAGAGTCTCTGCTCCATGATAGCACTGCTCATGCCTCTGAACCGGTAGTTCCACTGCCTTTCCGCTTTTCGTTCTATTACAGTTGACTTACGGCTAGTTCAATTAACAAACCAATGGTAAGCAAAATCCCAAAAAGTGTATTGGTCTGAGCCACACTTTTCATTCCCGGCATCATTTCAGCCGGGAATTTTTTGTTGCGGAATCCGTTCAAGGCCTGAAGAGCATTCGGAATGCTCAGCAGGACCAATAGTGCCCAGACAGGCAGAACACCTGCCAGGGTAAGTACAACTACCCAAAGATTGGCCACCAGGAACATTCCCGCCATGAATTGTACAGCCCTGCGGTGTCCCAACAGAATGGCGAGTGTATGGCGCCCGTTCAGCTGATCCCCTTCCCGGTCACGTATGTTGTTGGACATCATGATTGCTCCGATTAGAATCAGATTCGGAACAGAAATTAAAAAGACGTCCCAGTTAATGCTGCCGGTCTGAACAAAATAGGCAATCAAAATAATTCCTGATCCCATAAAGAGCCCGGCCAGCAATTCTCCAAAAGGCGTATAGGCAATCGGGTAAGGCCCACCCGTGTACAAATAACCGACAGCCATACAGCCCAGGCCAATCAGGGCCAGCCACCAACTGCTGCTACTGCAGATGTAAATACCCAGCAGTGATGCAATCAGCAAACAAACCAAAGCCAGACTCAGAACTGTCCCTGCTTTTATTCCGTCCCTGGTGATCGCACCGGCGATGCCAACGGATTCCGCTGTATCCAGTCCCCGGATAAAGTCGTAATACTCATTAAACATATTCGTGGCTGCCTGGATTAAGATTGAAGCAATCAGCATTGCCGCTACCAGTCCCCAGTTTAAGCCGTCTCTAATCTGCCAAGCCAGTGCCGAACCAATCAGAACCGGTATGAATGAGGCCGTAAGGGTGTGCGGACGAAACAACCGCCATAAAACCTCCCTGCGGTTTGATTGCATCTTGGCCCCCGAAGGGGATGATTTTGTTTCCATTATGATTGCTCCTTTGACTCAGTCTATGATTATTCGGTTCCTCATCATTCATTCGAAGTTCGTTTTTATCTTGTGCTGGTCAGAAGCTTAAAGCCGATTGCTCCAAAGATGGTCGCCGAGACAATATTCATAACCTTGGAAAACCCGGGCTTCTCTAAAATCCAATTTCCTAAAGAGCCGGCCGAGTAACCGATAAATCCAAAAATCAGCGCAACAAGCCCCATAAAGATAAGCCCTAAGAATATCATCTGCAAAGGAACGCTGCCAAATTCAGAATTGACAAACTGAGGCAGGAATGCCAGGAAAAAAAGGGCGACTTTCGGATTGAAAACATTCATATAGAAACCTCGCAGCAGCAGGCCGCGGTGATCGAACCCTTGTTGGTCAACACCGGCAGTCAGCGGGTCATTCCGATGTTTGATCGCTTTATATGCCAAATAAAAAAGATAAAGCGCCCCGCAGGTTTTAAACAGAACAAAGGCGACTTCTGACGTCTTGAATATGACAGATAGCCCCAGCGCCGCGGCCAACGTATGAACCGAATTACCCAACGTCAGCCCGATTGAAGTAAAAATGCCTGCCTTCTTTCCCTTGGCTATACCCTGGGTTATCAAAAATACAATGTCCGGACCGGGTGCCAGGATCAGTACAATGGACGAGGTAATAAACAGCAGGACCGCAGATAATGAAAACACGTTCAGTTCTTCCTCTCTTGATTTAAAGCTCCGGATCGATTGCCTTTGGGCAGCAGTCTGTAAACTTCAGCATAGATTTCGCTTAAGGGAAGGTCATGCTCCCTGGCAAGTCTTTTACAGTCTTCATATTCCGGTTTCGATTTGATTCTTTCCGCATCTAAATAAGAATATTTTACATTGACCGGACCGTACCGGGTCTGCATCAGCATATTCTCCCGGCGGAGTATCGTTTTTTCAACTGGATAACTGCGCAAACCAATCGCCGATGTTTCCCGCAAAATAACTTCCCCGACAGCTGAGATCCCTTCCTTGTTGACTAAAGCGCTTAATTTTGACCCCGGCCGCCCCTTCTTCATGATCACCGGCGTTTTAAAGACGTCCAGGGCTCCGGCAGCAACCATCTTTTCTTCAATATATTCATAGAATTCCGGATTCATATCATCAATATTCGTTTCCAGCATCCACTGTCTTTCCTGCTGTCTGAATCCGGGAGCAGTCTTTTCAGCTCTCTCCCCAAGATATACCCGTAGAATATTGGGTATTTCCAAATCCCGCCGGCCAATCCCATAACCGGTCCGGTGAATGATCATATCCACATTGTCCGTATATTCTTGAACATTCGCAGCCAGAATAGCCGCTCCTGTGGGCGTCGTCGTCTCAAAAGGCACGATTCCGGTCTTTACCGGGACACCCTGGAGCAGCTCTGTTACGGCCGGTGCAGGAACTGGAAGCAGGCCGTGCTCACAGCGCACAAATCCACCACCAAGTTCCACACTGGAAGCGACGATCCTGTCAGCTTGCAAGTATTCCAGGCAAACAGCCGACCCGACAATATCGAGAATCGCATCCACAGCCCCGACCTCATGAAAATGGACTTGCTCGGCCTTTATTCCATGAACCCTTGCTTCCGCATCCGCCAGAATGGCAAATGTCCGGATGCTTCTGTCTTTCACAGCTGCTGACAAATCAATTTCCCTGATCATTTTAGTGATATCGGCTAACGTTCTCGCCTGCTGGCTGGAATGGTGGTTCACGGGATCTTCAACCGTTATCTCTACGCGTGTGCCTTCAATTCCATGCTTGCTTTCAGAACGGATGTTTATTGTATATTGCTCATTGATTTGAAGTTTAGCCAGCTCAGCGAGCAGATGATCCTTTGGGACGCCAAGATCGAGCATCGCTCCAAGATTCATATCTCCACTTATGCCGCTGAAACAGTCATAATAGATAACTTTCATCAGCCACCTCTTTTTACAGTTGCCACTACATTCGTTCCCAAAAAATCCCCCGCCGGCAATAACCATTGCTCTGTCCATAACCAGCTGGGCGTTGCGTAAGATCCTAAATACTCAATTCAACATTCATTTGAATAATCCTTGTGATTTTTCGCAGAATTGTGCCGCCATAACCATAAAAAGTTGTTCCCGTTCTCATTCAGAAGATAAGTCCAGGTTACTGAAGGAGTTTGCAGGACTTCTTTTTTGTGCACAATTCCGTTCTGATCAATTTGAACGGTATGAAACGCACTGACAATTTCCGTCTCAATTCTATCGGACAATTCTCGAAAGCCTTCCATAGCAATGCGGTTAAACTCCGTTAGCGGATTTTTTTTGCCCAGCGCTACCAAATAAATGCTCTCCCGGACATCGGAGATATAGGCAAGATATTCCGCCCAACATTTATCCAGATAATGAAGCGTAAGCTGTTTTTCAATTTTTTGCATAAGCTTCGTTCCATATTTCTCAGACAAAGACAGATATCTTTCCGTAGCTTGAAGCTGCAAATGATGCAACACCGTTTCATCTCTCAGGATCCGGAATCTTTTCTCAACAACGATCCGCCGCTGGTGCTCAATCATCGAGGAATACTCCCACAACTGTCTCCGGATATCTTCATGATATCCCTCAATCATTTTGATTCCTCTCGTTATTTCGAGTCTGACAACAGGATCTGAAACGGGACCTTCCTGATCCTGAGGACAATGGTCTTTCGGAATAAAGCGGGCAAGCTGATAATTCTTGATCAGTTCATCTTCCAGACTGATAAAGAATCTGCTTTCTCCCGGTTCACCGTGTCTTCCAGCTCTTCCCCTGAGTTGATTGTTCACCCTGCGGCTTTCAAAAAGACTTGTTCCGATGACATATAAGCCTTCGGCAGTCATCACTTTTTCTTTTTGTTCTTCCCTGGCTCCGCCCAGCTTGATATCGATACCTCTGCCGGCCATATTCGTAGAAACCGTAACCGCTCCCGGTTCTCCGGCCTGCGCAATGACTCCGGCTTCCATTTCATCGTTCTTGGCATTTAAGACCCTGCACGCGATTCCCGCCTGACGGAGGTCAGCCGCCAAAGACTCCGACTCTGCGACGCTTCCTGTTCCGACCAGTATAGGCCTGCCCCGGAGATGTACCCTGTTAATCTCTTCGAGTAATGCTTTTTGCTTGGCTTCCCGGCTTGTAAATATCCAGTCAGGATGATCTGCACGGATACACGGCCTATGGGTAGGAATGACAACAACCTCCATGCCGTAAAATTCGTTGAATTCACCGGCTGAGGTTACGGCCGTTCCTGTCATTCCAGAAATCTTCGGATATAAGCTTAAAAAATGCTGCAGCGTGACTGATCCCAAAATCATCCCGTTCTTCCCCGAATTTATACCTTCTTTGGCCTCCACGGCTGCCTGAATGTCCTCGGGCCAGTGGCGTTTGTCGGCAATACGTCCCGTATATGGATCGATCAGTTCGATCCTGTCGTTGCGAAGAATATAGTCCTTATCCCTTTTGAGCAAGACCTCTGCATGCAACGCGCAGTTTACCCTAGCCAGCAGCTGAAGATCTTGGGCCTGGTAAAGATTACTTTTGTTCAGCATTTTTTCTATATGCTGAAGTCCGCTGTCAGTTAAAAAGACATGATTGCCGTTCTGGTTTAATTCAAAATCCAGGAGAGGCCGCAATTCTTTCACCAGTCCGGCGAGGTGGGACAGATCCTCTCTGCCCCCGCTCATTTCTCCGGCAATCACCAGCGGAATCCGTGCTTCATCAATTAAAATTGAATCGGCCTCGTCAATAATTGCATAATGAAACGGGCGCTGAACCAGCTCCTGCTGCTCCAAACAAAGGCAATCCCGCAGATAATCAAAACCCGCTTCTTTAGCCGAGGCATAGGTTATATCCGCCGAATAAGCCTTTTGCCGTTCCGTTAAAGCCATACCTTCGCTGACACATCCAACCGACAGTCCAAGAAATTCATAGACCGGTCCCATCCAGCTGGCATCCCGGGCTGCCAGATAATCGCTGAATGTGAGGATATGTACACCTTTTCCGGCTAAAGCGTTCAGATAAGCCGGCATGACTGCTGACAGGGTCTTACCTTCTCCAGTCTGCATCTCAGCAATCTTCCCCTCATGCAACACAATCCCCGCAATCAGTTGTTCCGCAAAAGGAAACAGGCCCAAGACCCGGCGTGATGCCTCCCTGGCCAGCGCAAAAGCTTCCGGCATCAGCAAATCAAGCGAACTTCCGCTTGTGGCCAGGAGTCTTAAACGCTTCCCGATTTCTTTTATTTGCTTCTCGTCTGCCTGAGCAAGTCGGTACTGTTCGATTTGTTTCAGTATGGCATCATAGGCTTTCAAATTATAGGTCAGCGCATACTCCCGCTGCCTCATAAACCAGCTGATTTGTTCCAGCTTCGCTTTGAATCCGGCTGGATTGAGTCTATCCGTAAGAAATTTAAACATAAAAATACCTCTCCTTATAAATATACAGAAATTCCGCTGTCAGGAATTAATACCGACAGCCATTCCGGATTATTACAAAGAAAGGTTTCTGACAAGTTTCAGGAGATGGAACATAATAAGCAGCATCAGCGTGAAGAAAAAGACAATATCCAAAGATAGGGTAAAGTGGTTCGAAGCACTCGCAAAAAGAGCAGCAGAAAGAAACAGGCTTCCGCATAGCATTTGACACAGGAAACCATTGCGAAGCGCCTCCCTCTCAGCAATATACAGCCAGAGTAACACCGAACAGGCTGCATAGGCCCGGGATTGCATCCCCTGTAAAATTGTTTTCCGGATCCTATTTACCACCGGAATGAGTACTGAAATCATCAGCCCCAGGATAAACAAATCCAACATTCTCATACCCTCTTTGAATCTTATTATACAAAATATCTTCGCTTAAAAATATCCCATTAGAAAAAATAATCTACGCCAATCCGTGTATAAACATAGAAAGCCCTTGTCAGACGGCAGACATATACCCTGCACGACAAATATCCTCCCCCCAAAAAAACCGAAGAAAAATGAACAATAATTAATATCAACAAACCCTAAGCCTCTACTTGCTTAGGGTTTGTTCTATGTGGAACATCCATAAATTGAGCTTATAAAGTCTTTGCCATCTCATTTAATTCTCCGCACATTGCGGTAATTTCCTCAATACTGGCTGTGACTTGTTCTGTTGCTGCAGCCTGTTCCTGGCTGGCATGCAATGAACTTTTACTCATATCTCCAGCATCATTCACTTTGGCTTTAATGGTATCCGTTAATTCCTGGATTCGGGGAACAGTGCTCTTAGATTGTTCTGAAAGCTTTCTTATTTCTTCCGCCACAACACCAAATCCTCTGCCTGATTCCCCGGCTCGGGCGGCCTCAATTGCTGCGTTCAGACCAAGCATTTTTGTCTCGTCCGCTATTTCTTTTATGAAGATAGAAACCTTATTAATTTCTTCAGAAAGGCCGATAATTTCCTTAATATTGTTGTTCAGATTTTGTTCGTTGGAGTGAATACTCGTAGCCTCCGCTGCGAGCTCTTCAATTGCTGCAGAAATTGCAGACAAGCCATCTTCAAGATTTCCTGAAATAATGCGCAGGTGTGCTGCTGTTTTTTTGGGGATAATGACTCCCAGAGAAGCGACTATTTCGTCAGGATTGTCTTCGTCAAAGAGCGGGTAATTTGTTTCTAAAACAGGGAAACCGTATATCTCTGCTCCACCTTCTTCTGAAATAGGCTTTTTCGTTTTGATGGTCCGGGAAGCAACATCTTCTTCCTGAATAACATGGCCAACAGGAAGAGACGATATATCAAATTTTCGAGAAGCCTGCCGGTAAACAACCTGAGTTAAATCCGTCATGTAAATAACCGAACCTTCCTCGAACATCTCAGCCAAAACAGGGGCAAAATCCTTAAAGGCAGCAGCCACAGGGTGTAATTTCGGTAGAAAAACAGAAAATGCACCGAGAACATTGTCAGTATCATCAATAATTGGCATAGCGACAATGATGAGTCGTTGACCATAGACGATCCGGGGAACATTCTGTGAGACTGTTTTTTTATTACGCACTGCATTCATCATCACGCTGTTGCTCTCAACATGATACCCAACCTCAAACGAATCTAAGTGGAAAGAATCTGAAGAAAATCTCCAAACAATTGTATCTCCTTCCGTTACGCAAAACATAATTCCGCCCGGAACCAGATGGCCTAGGGTTTCTGCCAAGGATTTGCATGAATCTAAAGCCGAAAATTTAATCATATTTGTTCCTCCATTTTTAACTAACAGATGCAAATATTTCGTTTTTTAATTTCGTGACATCCAGAAGCATAATCAAGCGATCCTCAACTTTACAGATCCCTTTGATGCAATTATTGCCTAAATGAGCGATTTCGACATATAAACTTTCGATGGACTCTTCACCTACACTCAGAACCTCCGAAACGTCATCCACAATATTGCCTAAAAGCATTCCTTCCAGGTTAAGTATCAGCAACCGGCTGTCATTTTCTGTTTCCGTGTTTTCAAGACCAAATCTTTTTCTAAGGTCTACCACGGGAATAACTTGATCTCTGAGGTTTAACATACCTTCTATGAAAGAAGGCATGTTCGGCACTCTGGTAATGTTTTTGGGAATTCGTATTATTTCCTGGGCACAAGAAATGTCAATGCCGTAATCTTCTTTGCCCACAGCAAACACCACCATTTGAATATTTTTCAAAATATCACCCCCTTTTTATAGTTATTTATATCGTATTTTTTATGCTATCGTTTAAATAGGTTATATTTATATCAAAACGATAGACTAAAGCTAATAATCCCAAACAGAAACTTTTTTAATAAATTTGAATTTAAAATATTTCCCAAAAATAAGAAAAAAGCAACAAATATTATTATAGCTTTATAAATAATTAATATTGATAAAATATTTAGATAATTGAAACAATATTTGGCTAAACGTACTAGATAAACGAAGGAAAGGAGAAAAATGTGATGCAGCAGAAAGAAATAGTCAGAAAAATTGTCGAAACGTTTTATGGTGCTACAGAAATTACAACCTTGTACGTCCCGTTAACACTGGTTAATCACCCTTCAATTCTAAGAGGATCCAACTATACATTCTTGATGGACTATTTTGAGTTTGGTGAAATCATCAATTTTCTTACAGCTTTGTTTGAACAAGACTCTTTTGACTTGAATACTTATCATACTGTTATTACCAAGAACTTCTTTGTCTATAACATTGTAAGGATCGGGTACAAAACAAAAAAAATAGGAGCGGTGGTTTCTGGGCCGCTCATCGTTCATGATCCTCCAGAAATAGTTCTGGATAATATTCTTAGGTCTCGATTATTATCCTTTCAGAAAAAGCAGGAGTTCAAGAGCGCGTTGAAAACAGTGCCTTTGACCACTTTAAAACGTATTGATTACCTGGGAAGATTGCTCCTTGTGTTATGTAAACCCAATGTCAAGACATTAGTCGGCTCGAAGCAAAGTTTTCACTGCTGGGAAGAAAGAGATCCCAAGGCAGGATATAAGAATTTGCTTAATCCCTGCCTGGAGGAGGATAGAAAAAGCCATTATGACATGATTTATTTTTTTCTTAAGAGTGCTAGAGATAACATCATCCGCGGAGATGAAAGAGGAATACAACTGCTTCTCAGAAAATCCGGGGACTTGCTATGGCAAACACGGGCCTACGATAAGCAATATATTTCTTCCCTAAAATTAAATTGCATCATTACAGGCAGTATTTGCTGTCTTTATGCCATTCAGGGAAATGCTCCCTATGAACGGATGATGTCTCTGCTGGAGCGTTTTATTGTCAAGATAAATAAACAGAGTTCACCTGAAGAGATTATTATTCAAATGGTAGAAATCTCTAAAGTGTTTACACACGCCGTTTCTGTCTTAACCTGTAAGGAATATTCGATCCATATAAACCGGGCTTTACAGTATATCAAACGTTATTATGCTGAAAAGATCACTTTAAATCAGCTGGCTAGGTATCTTGGCCTAAGCCCTTCATATCTTTCCAGTCAAATAAACAAAGAAACACACTTAACACTTGCAGGCAATATTAATAAAATCCGGATTGAGCAAAGCAAGGATCTTTTGCTGAATTCCAATAAGCCCATTAAGGAGATTGCTGATGCGGTGGGATATAACTATCAAAACCATTTTAATTCTATTTTTAAAGGCATAGTTGGGATGACCCCGCTAGAATTTCGAAAAAAGGGTTGTTAAAATAAATTAAAACTAGATAAATTAAAACATCCGGCACATTGCTAAATGCCCGGACGTTTTTTAGTCTCTATTATTAAAATTCTGGGAACAAGTCTTTTATTTATCCAGATGTCATCTAATCTCCAATATCGGAGATTTCTTTAAGTTTCTTGCTTCGTGGCGTATACGCGGGCACACCTAACGGCTTACAATGTCAAATTGTCAAGGTGTAGGTGTCGTTTGACCATAGGTCAAAATTTAAAGCGAATAAAGAAGTGCATTGCAAATGGCTGCAGCAACATTGCTTCCGCCTTTTCGGCCTCTGGCTACGATGTAGGGAACGCCGGAAAGCATGATCAGCTCTTTAGACTGCACAACGTTGACAAAGCCGACAGGAACTCCAATCACCAGTACCGGCTTAATCTGTCCTGACCGAATAAGCTGGTCCAGTCTGATCAGTGCTGTAGGTGCATTTCCGACGGCGATGATCAACGGTTCCGTAATGGTACTGGCCTTCTCCATGCAAACAGCCGCGCGTGTGCTGCCCTTTTCTTTAGCTTCCTGTGCTACATCCTGATCGGATATAAAGCAGTAAACCTTTCCGCCATATGCGCCTAGTTTGCCGGCATTAATTCCAACGCTGGCCATTTTTGTATCTGTTAATATCGATGCCCCATTTTTAATGGCACTAAGCGCAATCTGCACGACATTGTCGGAAAAACACAAGCTATGAACATAATCAAAATCCGCCGAAGTATGGATCACCCGCTTGATGATTGGGGCTTTCTCCATATCCAGTTGGATATCCCCAAGCTCTTCTGTGATGATCGCAAAGCTTCTTTTTTCAATCTCCTCTGGCAGTACATTTTCAAATCGATGCTCCATGATTATTTACCTTCCTACTTTTTCTGGGTTAATATTGGGGGGTTCATTTTGATTCATGTCTTATTTTAGCTTTCTTTATGCGCTACGCTTACTCCAACAGGCCAGACCGATAACACAAACACCGGGTTCTGTCCCGTAAAGAGATGATAATTCGCCAGCTTTCTGGCTTTGGAGACCATTACTTGAACAATCTCCACGTCATAAACAGTCTGATCGTTATAGTAATCCATGGCTTCATTCAGGGTTTCCAGCGTAATCGCATTGATAACAATTCCCGCAACCGGGTTTTTGGCATAAACCGTATCGAGTATTTCCTTCAAATTGCCGCTGCTGCCGCCGATGAAAACCCTATCCGGTGGCGGAAGCTCTGCGATTCCGTCCGGTGCCGTATTTTTGATAACAATAAGATTCTTCACACCGAATTTCTCTTTATTCCTTTGGATGAGCTCTACCGCCTGATCTTTTTTTTCGATCGCATAGACAAATCCATCCGACTGCTGCAGTGCCATTTCAAGTGCAACAGAACCGGTTCCGGCTCCAATGTCGTAGGTGGTATCGCCCTGGCGGAGACGTAGCTTAGAGAGAGAAACCGCCCGGACCTCCTGTTTGGTCATAGGCACATCACCACGCACAAACCATTCATCTGGAAGCCCGTGCGTGATGCAGGCCCGGTCCAGCGGCGTTACATTTTCAATTATCATGACACTCAGTGAGGCGAAGGGCTGTTCAATAAATTCTTGGGCCATTCCGGTGCAAATCCTCTCATCCGAATAGGATAGGTTTTCACCAATACTGACTTTGACATGAGCTAAGCCGAAATCACAAAGTCTCCTGCAGATGGATGCCGGGTTCTGGTCTCCACCTGTCAGAACAAATACCTTCCTGTTATTCATCACTTTTCCGACGATATTGTTGGCTCTGCCGTGCAGGCTGCAGATCACGGCATCGTCCCAGGCAGTTCTGAGCTTCGAAGCAAAATACTGAAGTGATCCGATTCCACAGATCAATCGGATATTTTGAAAAGCTACAAGGTTTTCAGATTCCAGTGTGCTGAGGAGCGACTTTGCCAGGCTGTAAAAACCAACATCCCCAGACACCAGAATAGAAACTTCATAGGTGCATGTGCCGGCCGATTGCAGCGTATGCAGAAGTTCCCTGATCTGCCGGTCATGGGTTGCATAATATAAATCTTTTCCATTTGCCAAGTCCATCAATCCTGCCAGGATACGCTTGTCACCAATCAGACACTGGCTTCGTTCTATCGCCTCCGCTGTCTCACGAGTCTGCTGCAGGAGATTGCCCGGACCCATGCCAATAATGTTTAGCCGCAGCATTTTGCGTCACCGCTCATTTCCTTTATCCGATCGACAACAATTTGTGCAAGTCTCTTATCTGCCCCCAAAGTTTGTCCAAAGCTGATTTTTACATTGGGGTATTCTTTCAAGAATCCATCAATTTCAGCCGGGATATCCTCCAGGATATGAACGCCGTCAAACAGGAAATACGGAATGACCTTGATCTCTGTAACTCCCCGGTCAACAAGTTTTTTCAGGCCAGTTTCCAAGTTGTTATCCGAGAACTGTAGGAAAGCATATTCAATTAAATTGGTATTAAGATCGGACTTCAGTTCTTCCTTTACCATCTCAATGATTTTCTGCAGCGTATTTTCCGTTTCACTTTGTCTGCTACCGTGAGCTAAGATTAAAATTCCCGTCATCGCACTCTTCCCTTTCCAAAAATAATTCCTTAATTGAAGATTCTAACTTCATTACCTGGTGTTCTAATGAAATCGGTTATTCAAATTTAGAGAGATCTTAAGGCCTTCTCTGCACACTCCAGCGTCCGGTCAATATCCACTTCCGTATGGGAATTAGAGATAAATGCCGCTTCAAATTGCGCAGGGGCAAGATAAATTCCCTGATTCAGCATGGCACTGAAGAATCGTCCATACATCTTCGTATCACTGGTCAAGGCATCGGTATAATTATAGACTTCCCGTTCGGTAAACAACAGCGTCGAAAGCGAGCCGATACTGTTTACCGTCGCCTTTAGGCCTCTAGCTTTGATCAGTTCCCGTAATCCGTTGCTTAGTCTTACTGAGAGACTATCGATATGCGTATAGATCTGTGGGTTGTTTTTAAGAATAGAAAGCTGCGCAATACCTGCAGCCATGGCCACAGGGTTTCCGCTTAAGGTCCCTGCCTGATAGACTCCTCCGCAGGGTGCGACCTGCTGCATAATTTCTTTTCTTCCTCCGTATGCCCCGACCGGCATGCCGCCGCCAATAATTTTTCCAAAAGCCGTTAAATCCGGCTTGATGCCAAACAGTTCCTGGGCTCCGCCAAGACCAAGCCTGAATCCAGTAATAACCTCATCGGCAATAAGCAATGTGCTGTTTTCAGTACAAAGCTTTTGCAGTTCCTGCAGGAAACCCGGCTTCGGCAGGACAACACCCATATTGGCAGGTACAAGCTCAACAATCACTGCTGCAACCTGATCTTTATTGTTTTCAAATAAGGCCTGCACACTGCCAATATCATTAAATACCGCTGTCAGGGTATCAACGGCGCATCCCGGAGGAACACCGAGGCTGCTCGGTACACCGGAAGACATAACTCCCGATCCTGCCTTGACCAACATTGCGTCGCTATGCCCATGGTAACAGCCTTCAAATTTTATGATTTTATTTCTACCGGTAAAGCCGCGGGCTGCACGTACTGCGCTCATCGTTGCTTCTGTTCCGGAATTGACCATCCGAATCATTTCAATCGACGGAACCAGGTCAAAGATCAATTGGGCCATCATGACCTCTGCTTCTGTAGCAGCGCCAAAACTCAAGCCATTTTCAGCCGCTGCCGTCACTGCCTTAAGCACTTCCGGGTTGGCATGTCCGAGGATCATCGGCCCCCAAGAGCCGATATAGTCGATATACTCGTTACCGTCTACATCATAGAGTCTTGCCCCTTTGGCACGGCTGATAAAGCGCGGCGTATCGCCGACAGACTGAAAATTACGCACAGGACTGTTGACTCCGCCGGGCATCAGCTGTTTAGCCTTTTCATATAAAATTTCCGATTTCATAGCTTGTACCTGCCTTTTAACTGTTAAATCTTAACCGATTCTTCCTTCACTGATATACGCCGCAATCTCCGGTGCAAAATATGTGATCAGCATATCGGTTCCTGCCCGGAAAAAACCCACGGTCGTTTCACAGATCATCGCGGCTTCATCAATCATTCCGGCCTTGGCTGCAGCCTTGATCATGCTGTACTCTCCGCTGACACTGTAAGCAGCCAGGGGAAGGTCAAATGTCTCTTTGAGCTTGGCAATCACATCCAGGTAAGCCAGAGCCGGTTTGACCATCAAAATGTCCGCCCCTTCCAGTACATCAAGTTCTGATTCCCGGACGGCTTCCCGCAGATTATGATAATCCATTTGATAAGTTTTCCGGTCTCCGAAAGACGGTGCACATCCGGCTGCCTCCCGAAAAGGTCCATAGAAGGAGGATGCATACTTGGCCGAATAGGACATAATCGGTAGGGTCGTAAAATGGTGTTGGTCCAACGCTTCGCGGATGGCTTGTACCCGTCCATCCATCATATCGGATGGCGCTACCATATCTGCACCGGCCTGGGCATGGGATACTGCCACTTTGGCCAGTATTGACAAAGTGTCGTCATTATCCACTTCCTTGCCTTTTAATAGGCCGCAATGTCCGTGACTGGTATATTCGCAAAGGCATACATCTGTAATGACATTAATCTGTGGAAAGCTCGACTTGATTTTCCGAACAGCCTGCTGCAGGGCACCGTTTTCGTTATAGGCCTCACTTCCGGTCTCATCCTTGCGACTGTGCTCCGGTACCCCGAAAAGCAGAACACTGCCGATACCAGCCTTGATGACGGTTTCCACCGCATGTTCAACCCGGTCCGGGCTGTAGCGCTTCTGGCCGTCCATCGCTGCGATATTTTCTTCAATTGCACTGCCTTCCTTGATAAATATCGGGTAGATCAGGGCACTTTTAGAAAGACGAGTTTCACGTACCAACTCCCGGGTAACGTTGTCTTTTCTCAATCTTCTCGGTCTGATCGCTTCCATCGGTACCTCCTTTAGCTGCCATTTACTGCTACTGCGAGATTGCCTCAATCATACTGTCCAAAGTAGCTTTTTCGGCAATAATACACTTCATCCCGTGACTTCGGGCGGCTTTGGCTGTTTCTTCACCAATGCAAACTGCCATCACCTTTGTAAAATCCAGCTGCGGCAGGGCGCTGACAAATCCTCCTACTGTCGAAGCACTTGTAAATGCAGCATAATCAAAATCATAAGATAAGATCGCTTCTTTCGCAAAAATGTTGCTGTCCGATTCGTAGAACGTGTCATAAACCGGAATATCTTCATAGCAGATTCCCTCTTGATCAAAAATACGGTTCAAATCTTCCGAGCCCTCCCTGGCCCGTAAGACCAACACTTTTTCTCCAGGTGTCAGAACGTTGACGAGGCCGCTGGCAAGGCTGACGACGTTATAGCTTTCCGGCATATACTCAATGCGAATGCCGCGCTGGGTAAACACCTTGGCCGTCCCGGCTCCGATAACCGCGATCTTAATCCCGTACAGGTCACGGATGTCTCTCCCCATTTCGTACATTCTGTCAAAGAGAGCCTCTACGCCGGCCGCGCTGGAAAAAACAAGCCAGTTATATTCTTTGATCCGCTCCAGTGCAGCATTAAATGCTTTATTGTCGCTTATTGGTCTGGTTTGGATACATGGGAATTCCAAAGCTTCCCCGCCGAGATCTCTGATCTTCTGACTAAGGACGGAATTAAGTTTTTCCGGACGTGTTACCACCACACGTTTACCTGCAAGCGGACGCTTCCCTGCCCATTCGAAATTCTCGGACAAGGAACAGACCTGGCCGATTACGATAACAGATGGGTTGCGGATTTCCGCCTTTGCAGCGTCATCCGGCAGGTTGCCGACTGTCGTCAGAAGCTTGCGCTGTCTTGCTGTCGTCCCTCTTTCGATGACCGCCGCCGGCATATCCGAAGCCATTCCAGCATCCAGCAACCCTTCGGAAATACTTTTGATCGCCGATACTCCCATCAGGAATACCAGCGTTCCTTTCATGTTTACAGCAGCCTGAAAATCAATATTCGGAGTCTCTCCCTCTTTTGTATGTCCAGTAATGATATGCAGGGAAGAACAAAAGTCCCTGTGGGTTACCGGGATTCCTGCATAAGCAGGAACCGCGATAGCCGATGTTACCCCCGGCACTACCTCGAACGGAACCTGATGTTCATGGAGCAGTTCCAATTCCTCTCCGCCACGTCCGAACATAAACGGATCTCCGCCCTTCAGACGAACGACTGTCCTGCCTTCCAGGGCTTCTTCCAGCAGAATCCGGTTGATCTCGTCCTGCGGGATACGATGATAGGTCGGCAGCTTGCCGACATCTATTTTTTTTGCGTCTTTAGGGATTAAATTGAGGATTTCAATACCTACGAGCTTGTCGTAGATGACAACCTCTGCATTCTGAAGAACACGCAGCCCTTTTACGGTGAGCAGTCCTGCATCAGACGGGCCTGCCCCAACCAGCCAAACTTTTCCCGTTCTCTTTTGCTCCATCTATCTTACCTCCGCAAGTAGTCTCGTTGCCAATCTGTATCCTATTTCCGCCGCATCCCTACGATCGCCGGTCATGCTGCCTTTGGCCTTTTCACCGGTTTCAACATCGACATAGAGGCCGGTGATCCTGACTTCTGTACCATGCACTTCGGCAAATGCCGCAGCAGGTGAACTGCACCCGCCGTCAAGTTTTTGAATAAAGGCTCTTTCAGCCAGGGCTGCTGTCTGAGCATCTTTGTCGTTGATACACGCCAAAAAGTTGAGATCCTCGCCTTTTCTGCCCTGAATCGCCAGGATTCCCTGTCCGGCAGAGGGGATCATTTCCTCTGTTGAAAACACCCTACTGATACGGTTTTCCAGTGACAGCCGCTTAAGTCCTGCGAAAGCCAGCAGCAGAGCACTGAATTCGCCCTCGTCCAGCTTTTTGAGCCGGGTAAGTACGTTGCCCCGCACAGGCTTGACATCTAGACCGGGATACAGATCTAAAAACTGAATTGTTCGGCGTGCGCTGGAACAGCCAACAGCCTTTTCTTTGTCAACATTTTCTATAGATCCTGTCCCCTGCGGCAGAACCAGTACGTCCCGAGGATCTTCTCTTTTAGAAAATGCCGTAATCGGCAGGTCCTCCGGTATTTCTGCCGGCATATCCTTTAAACTGTGAACAGCGATATCTATTACACCTTGACAGAGCGCCCTGTCCAGTTCTTTCACAAAAAGGCCTTTTCCTCCTATTTTGTCCAACGTCTGTTCCAAAATAACGTCCCCTGTGGTCTTCATCGTAATAAGCTCAAGTTCCAGTTCAGGATAATTTTTCCGGATCTGCTCCATAACAAATTGTGACTGGATCACCGCCAGCCTGCTTTCTCGGCTGCCGACAATTATTTTTCTTTTTCCCATTCGGCTACCTCTATTCTCATTTAATCAAAGTAACTTATTGTTCGTTTATTTCATTATGTTATTTATTCGTCATTATTTATTCGTCCAAGTGTTCATTCATGTATAGCCTCAGCTTCTCTGCTGTCTTCTTAGCCTTCGTGTGGTCTTCCCCGCTGGCCGTGAGCCCGATCACCACATTTCCCTTCCTGACCACTGCCGGGAAATAGAACGTACATAGCTCCTTACGATCTGCGACACTGACAGGGATTCCATACCGGGTGCATTCTTCGGCAATTTGACGGTTTACTTGTGTTTCATTGGTTACTGCCAGAACCAGGTCAGCCCCATTACAGTCCCCTTTCTGATACTTGCGACAGAGCAAAGTGACTTTTTCATTACCTGCCAATTCTTGTTTAAGTTCCGGGACAAGTTCGGGAGTAATCACGGTCATGTCGGCATTAAATGGCAGCAAGGTCCTGATTCTTCTTGTTGCAATCTTTCCGCCCCCAAAGACAACGATCTTTTTATTCTGAAGAGGAACAAAAAGGGGAAACCAAAGCTGATTCGAGTGCTTCTTCAGAGAATAGTCCCTGGCAAGCTTGTGCAAAACCTGTTCCTTGTTGTAAAACGTATGCTGTTGCGCATCTTCTTTATTTGTTTTACCCGAACGTTCCAATATCTCCAGTTGTTCCGGCCGCCTGATGAGAACCACCGTAATTCCCAGCTCACGCGCTGCTTCAATTTTTTCCTGGAATCCTCCGGTCTCTCCGGAGTCTTTTGTCACCAGAAATCTTGCTTGGGATGCTTTCAGCATGGCAATGTTCAGCTCTTTGGAAAATGGGCCCTGCATATAGCTTATATTAGACTTCTTAAAGCCCAGCTTTTCACACTTCTCCATTACATCCCGCACCGGAAGGACCCTGGCAAATACCCGCTCCTGATAGTCCTTGATTCCGGTAAACGTTTCAATCTCCTTGCTTCCGCAGCTCAGAAAGACGTTCCCGGTCTTATCATTTAATACCCGTACCGCATCCTCGCTGTTGTCCGCATAAATCATGTTTTCTAATATATTCGTGTTAAATGACGGATTATTTGAGACCAATCTACCCGGTTCCCTTTGCAGACGGATATAGTCCGTTGCGGTTTCGCGGCAAGCTTCGCAGATATTGTCCGTAACAATTTGGGCGTAAGGATGTGTTGTATCAATGACACAGTCCGGCTGAACCTCCCGAATGAAGGCGGCCATTTCTTCCCGGTTCAAACGTCGCGCTTGGATGTGAAGATTTTGATCCGGTTCGATTAGCTCCCTGCCATAATCCGTGGCCACTGAAACATACACTTTCGCGTTACTTCGCCGCAGCTCATCGATCAGCTCCCTGCCTTCTGTTGTCCCGGCAATGATCCAAAATACCGGCATCTTCATCATTTCTTATATCCTCTTGGTGTCACCAGTTTGTTATTGATTACTCTTGTCTGTGAATTTCCAATAATGACAGTCGTAAACATATCAACCTTCTTCTCTCTTAATTCAGTCAGGCTGGAGACAATCTCATAATTCTCGCCCTCTCTGCCGATGCTGTTGACAATACCCGACGGCAGGCTGGCATTCTGGTGGCGCATCACAATATCGCAGGCCTTTTTCAAATAATCATGCCTTTTGATACTTGATGGGTTATATAGCACAATGACAAAGTCTCCCTGGGCTGCCGCTGCAAGCCTAGCTTCGATCTTTTCCCACGGCGTTAATAGATCGCTTAGGCTGATAACTGCAAAGTCATGAATAAGCGGAGCACCGAGAACAGCTGCGCCGCTGCAGGCAGCTGTGATTCCTGGTATAACTTCCACCTCGAGGAAAGGATACGGCTCTGCAAGCTCCAGCACGATTCCTGCCATGCCATAGACTCCGGCATCCCCGCTCGAGACCACAGCAACCGTTGCACCTTCCAGTGCCTTTTCAACAGCGGTCCTGCAGCGATCCACCTCTTTCTTCATCGGCGTAGCAATTAACTTTTTATCTGGGAACTGATCCTTGATTAAATTGATATAAAGCGTATATCCGACTAGAATATCACTGGCCTTAAGCGCTTCCCGCGCGCGGTTAGTCATTTGCTCCGGTCCGCCCGGTCCTAATCCTACGACATATATTTTCATTACCTGTCTTACCTAACTACTTTCTCTAAATTTGTAAAACATTCGTCCCACAGATCCCGATCTATGCTGTCCCTGAACCCAAACAGAACTGAACTTACTGCCTTTTCTGCCACTTGCGCCAACCTGCTTTCAAACGATGCTTTGTCTTGGTCGCTTAAATTCAGGTACGCAAGATCTTTTTGCAAATTCCGGCATATCTTTTCCGATGTTGAATTGGATATGCTTTGCAGGAGTGGCAGATAACTGCGGATTTCAAATGATTCTATAAACTTGTCAATATGTTCATCAATGATTTCATAAGCTGCTGCTAAAGCATTCTGGTTTCTGAGGTCTGCCTTCCCGAGACCCAGATTGTCCATATCCAGTAACAAAATATTTTCCATGTCCCCGACCTTTGGTTCGATATCCCTCGGTACTGCCAGATCACAAAAGATTCTCGGCCTGTGGTTCTGTGCCAGGACTGGTACTAAGGCATCAGCTTTAATCGTATAATGTGGGCTGGACGTCACGCTTACCACCACATCCATATCGGCTAGCACAGTGTAGCGTTTTTCGTAATCCACGCCCGTACATTGTTTCGGCAATAAATAAGCCCCGTGTTTACGCTGTCTTAAGGTGATCAAAACCTCCGCCCCATAATCTGCAAGCTGCGCGGCAACAATCTTTCCCATTTCGCCGTTGCCAATGACCAGACACCGCTTTTCCCCCAAGTCAGGAAAGACCTCCTGAATCCGCTCCAGGGCTTTCGTTGCTACCGATACATCCGTCGTTGTCAGCTGGATCTGTGTTTTTACCTTTTTCGCTGAGGTTATGGCTATCTGAAAAAGTTTTTCCAGATAAAGGTCAGCAGTACCTGTCTCTCTGGCTTCTTCAATGGCTTTTTTAATTTGGGACAAAATTTGGCTTTCTCCCCAAATCTGAGACTTCAATCCGCAGGCGGTTTGAAAGAGGTGAACAAAGGCCTCACGGGACTGCCGAATAACGAATAAGTACTCATATTTATCCCTGTCTTCCTTCACAATTCGCTTCAAACCGAAGAGAATTTCTTTCAAATCAACCAGGGATCCTTCATTTTCGCTGACCCATAGCTCCGTACGGTTGCAGGTGGATATAATCACAGCACCTTCCACACCATAATTTTTTACAGCAGCTTCCATGGCCTGTCTGCTTTGAATCGGTGTAAAGGCAAACATTTCACGTTCCTTTAATGACGCTTTTTCATGATCGATGCCGATCATTCTAATATTCAAAGCTAACCCTCCATTTCTTCTGGGCAAGAGCTATTGTTACACCATTCCCGGATACTTTTCGGCTAATCAGCCCCCCGCCTGCGCTTGCCATTACGGCAGCCCGCTCGCAGACATTGCCGACACCGGTAATACTGCTTACAAATTCCGATTCTGTATATTTGCCTGGTACGGAAAGAAGTTCATCTGAACTGAAAAAATGCAGTGGCAGATTATTTTTTGCGGCAAAATTAAGCAGACCCTTTTCTTTTGTTTTGAGGTCAATACTGGCAATGCCCGCGATGGCCTGAAAGCTGATGCTGTTCCTGCCCAACTGCTCAAGGACAAGATCCTCAATACACTGCAGCGGCGTACCTCTTCGGCAGCCAATTCCGAGATACACCGTCCGGGGAACGATATTCAGCGTTATGGGGTAGGGTTTTAATCTGTCATTTAAAGAAATACAAATGCCAATACCCATGTTGTTTTCATTCTTCTCCAATAAACGCGGCATCTCTCCTTCTATGTCCAGCTCGCTATAAAACCCGACCGGCTTTTCTGCCAATAGTCGTGCCGAAATTTCTTTCGCTGCTTTCAGATCCGAAATCCAGGCGTCATGGAAAGCTGCCCATTCATCGACCGAAAAAAGCCTGTTTATATCCGTTGCAGTCGTTATCACAGGGATTGCGTTTAGCGCTTCGGATATCCTGTCCGCCAGCATGTTGGCGCCGCCGATGTGGCCGGAGAGGAGCGGTATAACGAACCGTCCCTTTTCGTCAATACACAAAACGGCCGGATCTTTCGTCTTGTCCTGAACAAAGGAGGCGATTGCCCTGACGGCAATCCCGCAAGCCCCAACAAAAATTAGCGCGTCTTTTTCTGCAAACTGTCTGCCTGTGAACCCCTTTAAATCCGGGGCAATGGGCTCTGCCATGCCGGCTGTATTGACGGTCCCGGTAAGTTTTTCCGGCTGATAGCAGGCGGTATGATTGCCTTGAGCATCCAACAGATCTTTTATTTTCAGGCTGAGAGCGACTCCATTGGCGGTAAAAGCCAGGATGCTTATCTTCATTTCAAACCCTCGGTCCAAGAAGACAGTAGATCGTTTCCTTCCCGGAATTCATGCGTAAATGCCGGATCGTAAAGTTTAGATCTTTCGAAGTTGTTTCCCAAAAATCTGCCCACTAGAATCAAGGCCGTTTTGGTGATATTGTTCTCTTTAGCTGTTCTCGCCAATGTCCCTACCGTACAGTGGAACTGCTTCTCATCCGGCCAGGTTGCCTTATAAACGATCGCTGCCGGAGTGTCAGCGGCGTAACCGCCCTCCATAAGCTTGGTACTTAAGTTTTCCAGCATCCCTGTACTTAAGAAAATTGCCATGGTTGCCTGGTGCGACGCCAGGAGAGCAATGTCTTCCTTAGGCGGTACCGGGGTCCTTCCTTCCATGCGGGTGATAATTACAGTTTGGCTGATATCCGGCAATGTATACTCCTTCTTCAAGGAAGCAGCGGCTCCGAAAAATGAGCTGACTCCAGGTACGACTTCGTAATACAGGCCCTCGGCATCAAGCAGATCCATCTGCTCACGGATCGCTCCGTAAATACTTGGATCGCCGGTATGCAGACGCACGACCAGTTTACCTGCCCGGGTGGCAGGAACCATCACGGCAAGCACCTCTTCCAGTGTCATCCCGGCACTATCGTAAACAGCGCATTCCTTCTTCGTAACATTCAATAGCTCCGGGTTGACCAGCGAGCCTGCATAAATCACAACATCGGCCTGTTCCAAAAGCGTCTTTCCGCGAACCGTGATTAAATCTACCGCGCCCGGACCAGCCCCAATAAAATAAATCATCTGACAATCTCCTTTTCTTTCACAATGATCGTGGAAAAATAGCTCGCTTTCCCCTCGGCTGCACCGATATCCTTTAAAACCCTCTCCGACGGCATCCCGCAGCATTCCACCATCTGGGTATGCTTAACCAGATCTTTGCTTATAAGCTCTTCCTTAACCTTGCCAAATTCCCTTCCTGACTTCATCAGCACCTTGGTTCCGCTCCAGTCCAGGTAATCAAAGGATCCTTCATAGGATGCGGGGATAATGTGCAGCGGCTGGGCACCCTCGCAGAGAGGCACATTGAGCCTTGCTGCTACAGCACAGAAGGAGGGGACCCCTGGAATCAGCCGGGCATCATAGCCTGCTTCCAAAACCCGGTTATGCAGATAAATGTATGTGGAATAGATCGACGGATCCCCCAGCGTAAGAAAAGCCACAGATTTGTTTTGTTTGAGCTGGTCGATGATCTGTTCAGCTGCTTCCTGATGGCTTTGCTCCAGCATTTGGGCATCCCGTGTCATCGGCATGTAAAGTTCCAGTATTTCTTTTGTGGAGAGGTCTACAGCCTGTTTTGCAATATTCCAGGCGGTCATTTCTTTTTCATCCGTCCGCGGAACAGCAATAAGATCTGCCTCGCTGATGATTCGGACGGCCTTTAAGGTCATCAGTTCAAAGTCTCCCGGACCTACGCCTATTCCATATAATGCTGCTTTCATGATGGCTTCATCCTTTTTATTTTATTGACTATTTCATCCGCCTGCGGTGTTTTGCCCAGGATACCCTGTTCATTGGAATACAGGATCACACCGGCTTTCACCTTATTCTGCAGACGGTAATTCACATATTCATCAATTTTTAACATGATGGACTCAAATACCTGGCTTCTAAGCCCGTGCCGGTCTAATACCGTAACGGCCTGCGGTGCTGTCAGGCTGGCCATAATTTCTTTGACTGTCTCCTTCCCGGCGCCGTGTAAGGCAGCATGTACGGCGATAACTTCCATGCGGCAGTCCGCATAGCGGGAGTGGGTATTCATAATGCCCGCTGCCAGCTTGACCAATTTTCCGGCATGTCCGATCAGCAGCAGGCCGTCAAAGCCCAATTCCACGGTAAAATCCAGCATTTCACCGATATAATTACTGCAATGGATCAGAGAACTCTCCAGTCCCAGCGTGCTGCGGACAAAAGTCTCACCGTAATTTCCAGGGCAGACCAGCAGATCTCTGCAGCCCTTTTCTTTCTGCTGATTCATCTCCAGTCGAATCGTATCGATCAGGGCCTTTTCGCTCATCGGCTCGACAATCCCTATTGTTCCCAGAATAGAGATTCCGCCAACAATGCCCAGCCGTGGATTGAAGGTTTTCCTGGCAATGGCCTCCCCTTCCGGAACTGATATCGTAATTTCCAGGCCTCCCTCATATCCGTACTCGGCACAGACTTTCGCCACCTCCGCCATAATCATGCTTCTGGGAACAGGATTGATGGCCGGTTCTCCTATAGAACAGGCAAGCCCGGGCTTAGTGATTCTGCCGACGCCCTGGCCGCCATCGACCTGAATATTATTATGGTTCGCTCTGGCGACCGTCGCAAAAATAAGGATGCCGTTGGTCACGTCCGGATCATCGCCGCTGTCCTTTTTTACAGCACACGTCACCTGGTTCATGTCTCTCCGAACTTCCAGCACCTGCATCGCAACCGGTATTCCCTTCGGTGTCGCAATGGCTATTTCTGTACACAGGTCTCCTGAGAGCAGCATTACCGCCCCAGCCTTGGCAGCCGCCGCCGCACAGGATCCCGTAGTAAAGCCGCATCTCAGTCTCTTATTCTGTTTGATGACAAAGAGTTCACCGGATTGACTGTTTTGTGGACTGTTTTGTTCATCGTTTAGATGGTGGATGTCATGATTCATTATTTTTATATTCCTTCAATCAGTTTGTATCTTTCCAGTTAATTAAAGCTTTTCTGGCCTCAGATATGGTATTGGCAGGCTGGGCAAATTCAAAGCCGTCTTTATCATGCAAAATCTCCATAAGATGCCCAATTCTTGGGAGTCTGAGATTAATCCTTCTGATTTCCTCCGGATGCGAAAACACTTCCTGAGGCGTACCTTCCATTACAAGCCTGCCGTCATCGACGACATACGCATAATCACAGTAAAGTGGTACGATATCGATGTCGTGCGTTGAGATCACGACGGACAAATTCAGCTCAATTTGCAGTTTTCTGAGCAGCTTCATTAGCTCACTGACTCCAAGTGGGTCAAGCCCTGCGGTCGGTTCATCCAGAATAAGCACTTCCGGCTCCATCACCAGAACGCCGGCAATGGCTGCACGTTTTTTCTGGCCAAAACTGAGGCTGTGTGTGGGCTTTTCTTTCAGGTGGGATATCCCGGTTCTCTTCATGGCTAGATCCACCCTTCTGCGGACTTCCTCCTCAGGCAGCTTTAGATTCATCGCGCCAAAGGAGATATCCTGATAGACACTGGCTGAAAACAACTGCTTGTCCGGATCCTGAAAAACAATGCCAACAGATTTTCGAAGCTGTTTGAGACCTTTTACTGAATAATCCAGCGGCAGGCCCTTGAATAGAACTTCGCCGCCTGAAGGCTTATTGATGCCGTTAAAGGAAAGCAGCAACGTTGATTTTCCAGCACCGTTGCTTCCGAGGACTGCCGTCGTTTTCCCCTGTTTAATCCCGAGTGACAGGGCCTTTAAGGCCTGGGTTCCATCACTGTAGATGTAGTAGAGATTTCTGACTTCCAAGATATTTTTAGCCTCCACGTTTTCAATCAAGCCATTTTCGGCCATTATAGCAAGCCCCCTGTCAATTGTTTGGAAAACAGCGCAACTGCAATCAGGAATAGGTTAATCAGCACAATCGGAATATATTCTGTCCAATGAGTCTCCGCCTGCTCATGGATCACACTGAGCTCACCATCATATCCCCTGGCTTCAAGCGCAATATACAGTTCATCCGCCCTTTGATAAGACCGGATAAAAAGTGACGAAGCCAGAGCCGCCAGTGAACGGTATCCGGAAGAAAGCCCCGCATAGCCCAAGCGGGAATTCTGCGCCGTAAACATGGTGTCTGCCGTTTCCAAAAATACAAAGATAAACCGGTAGATCAGTCCCATCAATTCAACCATCAGTCTTGGAACTTTAAGCTTCCGAAGAACTGCCAGCAGGTCTACCATCGGTGTACTCAGCGATAAATAATACAGACAGGAAACCGCGCCAAGCGCTTTAAAAAACAGATTTGCCGCACTTAGAATACCGGACTGCGACACCCCGATATACATGCCAAATGCATATACAGAGAATACAAAAACATCTTTGTCCCCTGAAACATTGACCGCAATGGTTAAAACGCCGATCACTAAAAAGGAAAGCGGGACAAGCATCAGTCTAATAAAAATTCCAACAGGGGTACCGCCTTTGCAAACGGTATACCAACCCATTATCAGGAGCGTCAAAATTGACACCGCAACGGATTCAGCCCAGAGACAGACCCCCAAAACCAGAATGGCTAAGACTAGCTTTTTCAATGGATTTGTTTGTTTAAGCTTGGATAAATAAGCGTATTTATCGATGTAAATCATTGTTTACCGGTTCTTCCTTTTTCTTACGACCCCGCAGATAACCTAACCCGTAGCCCAAAACACCTGCTCCGACAGCTGCCTGAAGCGCAAACAACAAGCTTTCAATTTCTCCGCTGGGCGGCTCCCAAATCGGTGAGAACCAGGCCTGGTAATTCCCGTTAAGTTCTGTTATAGCTTGTTCAGCTTGGCTGTCAGCTCCAGCAAATTCCGCATTTTTTTGCACAATGAGGGGTACAACAGCAAGCGCTATGACAATCGTAATTAAAATAATATTTGTGATGATAACCCGATTTTTATTCTTCGGTTTCATCGTTTCTACAGACATTTTCAGACCCCCTTTGAAAGTATTTTTAAGTCTTTAAGCTCATCCCCGGCATAGGATGAAATCGCCTTAAATATCAGCACTGTCAAAATACCTTCACTGATCGCCAATGGTACTTGCGTTAAGGCAAAAATACCCAAAAACTTGGTAAGTGACGCCATAACGCCGCCTGTTTCAGCAGGAAACGCCAGTGCAAGCTGCACCGATGTCGTAACGTAAGTCAATAAATTCCCAAGTGCGGCAGCGAGAAACACAGCAAGCCACTGCGGTCCATTTGCTTTCTTCACAATTTTGTATGTAGCAAAAGCTACCAGCGGCCCCACAATGCCCATCGAAAAAGTATTTGCCCCCAACGTTGTCAATCCGCCATGCGCCAGTAAGACAGCCTGAAACAGCAGTATGATCAAACCAATTACGGCCATTGCGGTTGGTCCGAACAAGATAGCGCCAAGGCCAACCCCTGTAGGATGTGAACTGCTTCCTGTAACGGAAGGAATCTTCAGGGAAGACAAAACAAAAGCAAAGGCGCCTGCCATCGCCAAAAGCATTAATGTTTTGGGATGCTCTCCAACAGTTCTTCTGATAGAAAAAAAACCTGCCAGAACAAAAGGTATTGCCAAAGCACCCCAGGTAATACACCAACCCGCAGGAAGGAAGCCCTCCATGATATGCATGGCATATGTCTGCTGGGGCAAGAACATAAACATAAGTACGAGACCCATTATCCAAATCTTTTTATTTATCATCGTCAAACTCTCCTATATAAGATATGAAACAAAAAACCTCTCAACATCTTACGTCGAGAGGCTCATATGCTAGGAAGTTTTCCTCGGTAGTCTTGCACATAACATCCCCCTCTCTATCACTCGTAGAGTATATGGTGAGACACTAAAACAGGTAGGTCTTCTGGCTTAAGCATCATCGATCTTCAGACCTTCCCAGTTTCCCAGTGGTATACCTGAAGAACTCCACTTTCACAGCGGCGTGACCGCGCGGGCTTCTACCCGACTTTCCTTATTCATTGAATGGTACGCTTATCAGCTTCATTCAACACCTGTTCTGTCTATTCAGTTTTAATCCTGATTCATTATATCGCTCTTTCGACAAGGAATCAATATTATTTTTACTTTAGCCTTGAACATATTAATTGAAGTATCTTTACCTCCATCAGTTCTATTTGTGGTAGGGTTCCCCTTTGCTGATCTTGCACGCCCGGTAAATCTGCTCCAGCAGGATAAGCCTGATCATCTGGTGCGGAAAAGTAAGCTTCGAGAACGACCACCGGTAATCGGCGCGTTTTCGGATTTCATCTGCCGTACCAAGAGATCCGCCAATCACAAAAGTGATCCGGCTCTGGCCTGAAAGCCCTTTTTCATCAAACAAAACGGCAAGTTCGGGTGAAGAAAGTTCCTTTCCCAGAAGATCCAGCAAAACCACATAATCCTGAGGTGAAATTAATTTAAGAACCTTTTCAGCTTCTTTCTGTTTTACTCTTGCTTCGTCGGCAGCTGATGCCCTTTCGGGGCATGGTTCGTCCTCAACTTCAATCATCTCAAGCCGGATGTACGCGCCAAGACGCTTGGCGTATTCCTTCAGCCCTTCTTTTAAATAATTTTCTTTGATTTTCCCTACCGCCAGAACTTTGATCTGCAGCATGTTTTCTCCAACTCCAGTCACTATGTTTGCGTCCAAACATTTGCAATCAAAAACTTGAAGGTTAAATCTCTCTGATATTGGATTATTTACAATGAAGATTTTTTTCAAAAGTGTCAATAATATTGATGGAGGTGAAAAAAAATGAGCAAAACAAGTGAAAGCAAAAAAAAGCTGCTGCAGAATCTAAAAATGGAGGCTGCGGCTGAAATCGGCCATCTTGATTTTGTAAGGGAAAATAACGATCACTATAAAGGCGACGTTACTGCCAGACAGAATGGTCTGGAAGGCGGCCCGATCGGCGGCCAGATGGTCAAAAAAATGATCGCTTATGCCAAACAGCAGATGAAATAGAATAACGGACTCATTTAGTATTCCTAATCTACTTCAATAAATATTCAAAACTTCTTCAGCCTACAATACTGAAGAGGTTTTTTGTTAAATAATCTTCTGTTCGGAATACGACTGCTCTGTACCTTCTTCAGTGTTATGCAAAGCTGCCGTTCCCTCGCCGGGTGCAGATTGCATTTGTCCGGCGTTGTTATTCATTTTATTTCTATTGTTTGTATTGGCATTATTGACTGCTTCCGCCTTTTCCATATTTTTGAAAGCGACTGAAAGCATCAGTTTAATTCTATTGATCTGATTCACCTGGCTGGCGCCCGGATCGTAATCGATTGGCACAATATTCGCCAGCGGATAGCGTCGTTTAAGTTCGCGGACCATCCCTTTACCCGTGATATGATTTGGCAGGCAGGCAAACGGCTGCAGACAGGCGACGTTTGTTGCTCCGCTTTCTATCAGTTCCAGCATTTCCGCGGTCAGGAACCAGCCTTCGCCGGTCTGATGTCCGAGATGCATGATTTTGCCGGCCATATCGGCCAACTCATAAATCGATTTGGGAGGATGGAAACGGTTGCTCTTTGCCAGAGTGCGTTTCATTACCCGGCGGTAGTTTTCCAAACGCCAGATAATATAGCGGCTGATAAGTTCGCCTTTCAGTGAGCCAGCGAGTTCTTTTCTTCTGAATATCGTTCCATACGCACAGTACATAAAGAAATCCATCAGATCCGGCAGAACGGCTTCGGCGCCTTCCTTCTCCAGGACATCGACAATAAAGTTATTGGCAAACGGATGAAATTTGACCAGGATCTCGCCGACCACCCCGACCTTTGGTTTCTTAACATCCAGGATCTCGATACGATCGAAGTCCTGGATAATCCGGCGGATATTCCGGTGGTATTCCCGCAAGCTCATCGCCGCGAGAGTCGGCTTCAGGTCCTTCAGCCATTTGGCCAGGAGGGCATTGGTTTCTCCTTTGTTTTTCTCATAGGGGCGGATGGCATTGGTTACGCGCATCAGCAAATCGCCGTAAACCGTTGCCATGACACACCGCTTGATCATCTTCAAGGAAAGTCTGAACCCGGGATTGGACTCCAGACCGCCGGCATTAAGGGAAATAACCGGAATCTGTTCCATGCCGGCATCTTTCAGGGCTTTGCGGATAAAACCGATATAATTGCTGGCCCGACAGCCGCCGCCTGTTTGCGACATAATGACTGCCGTCTTATTCAGGTCGTAACGGCCTGACTTCAGCGCCGCCATAATCTGACCGACAACCAGGATTGAAGGATAACAGGCATCGTTATGCACATGCAGCAGTCCCTGTTCGACGACATCCATCTCGACATCAGGCAGAATCTCTATCTTATAGCCTTCCAAACGGGTGGCTTCTTCAATCAGTTCAAAATGGATCGGTGCCATCTGCGGAGAAAGAATCGTATACTCATGCTTCATTTCTTCTGTAAACATGACTCTTTTAGGTGTCTCAAAAAGCTTATGCGCATGAATTTCTTTTTTGTCTCTTTCCTTCATTGCAGCGAGCAATGACCGTATCCGGATACGAATAGCACCCAGATTATTGATCTCATCAATTTTGACCAGGGTATAGGTTTTTCTGTACTGGTGCAGTATCTCCTGAACCTGATCCGTGGTGACGGCATCCAGTCCGCAGCCGAACGAATTCAATTGGACAAGTTCCAAGTCATCCCTGGTTGCCACAAAACTTGCCGCCGCATACAGCCTGGAGTGGTAGACCCATTGGTCGAGGACGCGCAGAGGCCTTTCCACCTGGCCAAGATGAGCGACAGAATCTTCAGTCAGCACAGCGATCCCCAGACCGGTAATCATCTCCGGAATCCCGTGGTTGATCTCCGGATCGGTATGATACGGCCGACCGGCAAGTACGATGCCTTTCAGGTTGTTCTTTTGCAAATAGTCCAATACTTCTTCCGCTTTGGTTCTGAGGTCCTGGCGAACAGCATCTCTTTCGGCAAAAGCCTTATCCACAGCACTTGCTGCTTCTTGTCGTGTTATACCCATCGCTTTAAATTCTTCATAGATCCGGACTTTTAAACGCGCCATATCATCGATCGGCAGGAACGGGAAAATAAACTCAACTTCTTTGTTCCTTATTTCATCCACATTGGCATGAAGGGATTCCGGATAAGAAGTGACAATCGGGCAGTTGTAATTATTATTCGCGTCAGCCAGCTCTTTTTCATCCCTCGGAAGGCACGGATAAAAAATCCGCTTGACCCCTTTGTTCAGAAGGTCCTTAATATGCCCGTTGGTCAGTTTGGCCGGATAGCACAGCGATTCGGAAGCCACCGTCTCCATGCCGAGCTCAAATATTTTTTTTGAAGAGCGGCCAGACAAAACAACCCTGAAACCGAGCTCCGTTAGCAGCGTAAACCAGAACGGATAATGTTCATACATATTCAGGACCCGTGGAATCCCGATCTCGCCACGTGCTGCCTCTTCCTTCTTCAGCGGTTTATAGGCAAAAAGACGTTGATATTTATACGCGAAAAGGTTCGGAATATCCTCAGAGGTGCTTTCCAGTCCGGCTCCGCGTTCGCAGCGGTTTCCTGTCAGAAACTCCCTGCCGTCCGAGAATTGGTTGACCGTCAGCAGGCAATTATTGCCGCATAGGCCACAGTGGCGTGTACGAGTCTCGGTATGGAAATCCTCCAGTTCATTTTCACCAAGCAGGGTAGTCTGTTCTCCGGCCTGATAATGGTCGCGGGCGATAAGAGCTGCTCCGAACGCGCCCATGATACCAGCAATGTCCGGACGAATGACCTGGCGGCCGGTGACACGTTCAAAACTTCTTAAAACAGCATCATTATTAAACGTTCCGCCCTGAACAACGATTTTCTTGCCAACTTCGGAAGAATTGTGTAGCCGTATGACTTTGTACAACGCATTTTTGACGACTGAATACGAGATCCCGGCCGCGATGCTGCCGATATCCGCCCCTTCTTTTTGGACCTGTTTGATTTTGGAATTCATAAACACGGTGCAACGGGTGCCTAAATCCACCGGGGTCTTCGAAAATAAACCTCTTTGCACAAATTCCGAGAGAGATAAACCCAGGGACTGGGCCAGCGTCTCGATAAACGACCCGCAGCCTGAAGAACATGCTTCATTCAGCATGATATTATGAATAACGCCGTCGCGGATCTGCATGCATTTCATGTCCTGACCACCGATATCGAGGATAAAGTCAACACCGGGCAGAAAATATTCGGCTCCCTTAAGGTGGGCAACCGTTTCTATTTCTCCGTGATCAACTTTGAGGGCAGCCTTTAGCAGGGCTTCTCCATAACCGGTCACGACGGAACCGCCAATCGTGGCTCCGGACGGCAAAGCCTGATAAAGCTTTTGCAGAGCAGAAACCGTAGATTTTAACGGACTTCCTCCGTTGCTTCCATAATGGGAATAAAGCAAATTGCCATCTCCATCGATCAGGGCAAGTTTCGTCGTGGTCGATCCGGCATCAATGCCCAAAAAGCAGGTTCCACTGGCTTCAGCCAGCAGTTTCTTCGCGACGGAATTTCCCCGGTGCCTTTGACTGAAGGCTTCATACTCTTCTTCACTGGCAAACAAAGGCTGGAGCAGGGTAGTGGCCGAATCCGAATTATGCAGATTCGGGATGTTCTCATAGATCACGTGAAGATCGCAGACTTCGCTCTGTTTCGAAGCCAAGGCTGCCCCAATCGCCACAAAAAACTGAGCATTATCTGGCGCGATAATATTTTCCGGTTTAAGCTTCAAGGTTTCAATAAAGCGCTGGCGCAGTTGAGGCAGGAAAGAAAGCGGTCCGCCCAGAAATGCCACATTGCCCCGGATTGGTTTGCCGCAGGCTAAACCCGCAATGGTCTGATTCACGACAGCCTGAAAAATTGAGGCGGCAATATCTTCCTTGGCCGCACCTTCGTTTAAGAGCGGTTGAATATCTGTTTTAGCAAAAACCCCGCAGCGCGAAGCGATCGGATAAATCTCCCGATGATGCGAAGCCAGTTCATTGAGACCCGCAGCGTCGGTTTTCAGCAAGATGGCCATTTGATCAATAAACGCACCTGTCCCGCCGGCGCAGGTACCGTTCATCCTGAGTTCGGGCGATTCCCCAAAATATGTGATCTTGGCATCTTCGCCGCCCAGTTCTATCGCGACATCCGTATCCGAAATAAATCGTTCAACAGCTTTTTGGCAGGCAATGACCTCCTGAATAAAAGGAATCCCAATCTGTTCGGAAGTGGACATACCGCTTGAACCTGTCACGTTCATGGTGACTTTTTCATTGCGGAACTGACTGTAAATCTTTTGCAGAAGGTTGCTGACTGTATGCTGGACATCTGAAAAATGCCTTTGGTAGCTGCTGAAAACCAAGTTATCTTTTTCATCAAGTATTGCAATTTTTACGGTGGTCGAACCAACATCGAGTCCGATATGCATTTGTTTTGTCATTCACCTGTCTCCTTCTATTTAAACAGCCTGCTCAATCTATAAAAAACAGTGTTTTAATCCTTTAGCATCAAACTTTATTATATCAGGTTTCATCTGTGTAACAAAATAGTAACTTTTTCTGTCCGGCCCTTTGTCTCGTCCTGCTTAGCATCTCGTCCTTATTATTGTATGAGAATGCAGGGAAAAGCGCCTATCCCTATAGAAAATGTGGCTGCCGCCAAGCTTTTGGCGGCAGTCTTTAGCTGATATAGTGCGAATGTCTTCCTATAGCTGATTCGTTCGACCTTTCTAGTTTCTGATTACGCTATTCTGATCTAATTTCTCCGAGGATCGCATCTGTTTTATACGTGCTGCCGCCCCGGAAATAGCTGACAGATACTTTGTCTCCCGGCTTGTATTTAAAGAGTTCGTGTGTCAGCTCCAGAGAATTGGTTATGGCTGTTCCGTTAATGGCCGTAATGATATCTCCGGCCTGGATACCGGCTTTAGCTGCCGCCCCACCGTTTTCAACACTGGCGATATAGCAGCCTGCCGGCCAGTCTTTAAATGAAGCATATTCCTCCGTGTAGCGGTCGTCGATATTGATCTGCAAAGCCGGATGGCTCGCAAACCCTTTTTCAATGAGCTGCTGAATTACAGGCAGCGCATCGGAAATGGGGATCGCAAACCCCATACCTTCAAAGCCCTGGGTATCATTTTTAGCTGAGTTAATTCCGACAACCTGGCCGCTGTAATTGACGAGCGGCCCACCGCTGTTGCCTGGGTTAATCGCCGCATCCGTCTGAATCAGATTGAAGCTGGCTTCCCCCTGCAGCTGAAGAAACCTGTCTGTCGCTGATACCACACCGGCTGTGACTGTACGGGCAAAATCCTGGCCTCCCGGATTCCCAATCGCAACGACGGATTCTCCGACTTTTAAGGCTGCGGAGTCTCCGAGCTGGACAGCCGCAAGTCCCTTCGTACCGTCAATTTTGAGCACGGCAAGATCGGTCCGCGGATCACCGCCGACAAGCGTTCCAGGAACATCCCGACCATCAGCAAGCGAAATCATAATTTTCTCAGCATCTCCAATGACATGATAGTTAGTAACAATATAACCCTGGGTGGCATTGATGATAAAGCCAGAACCGCTTCCTGCTTCACTGAGTCCATCACTGCTACCGGCAAAAATATTCCCGCTATACTGAAAGTTGGCCACACCTACGACAGCAGGCCCTACCGTGCTGGCAATATTAATCACCGGTGACTCCCCACCGGTAATACCTGAGGCTGAAATTGGGGGATTTTCTCCCTGCTGAATGACAACCTTATTACCACCTTCCAAATAATTGCCTCCAGGATATACCGCAGGAACAAGGACGACAGCAATCAAGCCGCCCAGAATTGCACTGATGACAGCAAGCAAAACCGTCGAAACAACCCGGGGTTTTCCGCTCCTTCGTCCGAAATTGTCCCGGTCATTATAATCATCCATCTGACATCCCTCCTATCCAGTATGTATCATGTCTACCTTAAATTTAGTCTGTCAGTTATGCTCTCATGACATACTATCCCAGTGTAATAAGTTCGTGCGGATAATGTCTCGGCGCAACTCTTATTTTTAGATTCGCGCATTTTTTCTTAACCTGCGAATTCCGGAGCATCTCCACAACTGTACTGAGTGCCATTTGCGGCGTATTGTTTTCTTCACTTAAGTGAGCAAGCACGACTTTTTGCGTGTTTTCACCAAGCCATTCCGTCAAGGCCTCAGCAAGCTGGACATTGCTTAGATGTCCTGCATCTCCGCTGACTCTTTTCTTCAAATAGTACGGATACCTTCCGTGCCATAGTGTTTCCAGGTCGTGGTTTGCCTCTACGACATAGGCATCACAGCCCCGAAGATTACGGTGCATCTCTTCTGTGACAATGCCACTGTCAGTCGCTATGCCAAGCGTATGTGTTTTGCCTGTTATTTTAAGACCGTAGCTCTCCCTGCTGTCATGGGAAGTCGGGAAGAGCTTCACATCCATACCCGAAAGATAGATGTCCCGGTCAATAATTCTTTTCTGTTCAGAATTAATATCCCCAAGCACCGTTTCAATTTCCTGCCAGATTCCGGCTGTCGCATAGATGGGAATCTTCAACTTGCGAGCCAGAATGCCAGCCCCCTTGACATGGTCGGAATGTTCATGGGTAATGATGATACCTTCTAGCTGGGGAGCGGCAATATCAATCATTTTGAGGTTTGTAAGCACTCTTTTGGCTGTAATGCCGCAATCCACAAGCAAACTCCTGTTTCCTTCCCCTACACATATGGCATTACCGGAGCTGCCACTGGCCAGTGTTGCAAAATACATCTGTTCACCTTCCCGATTTGTGATTCTCAGTGCTTACTCATCCTGTTGTCGGAAATGTCTGCCGTTACTTGTCTCAGGTTCATTTATCTAAGGTTTAATGTCCTGAGCTCTTGCTATCATTTCCTCAAGCTTGGTCTTCATCTCTCCATCGGTATTGTATTTCAACGCTGTCTGCCAGTACTGCTCAGCCTGCTTGTAATCTTCTTTGCTATAAAACTGGAACATCCCATACCAATACAACACATCCACATTTTGCGGTTCTTTTTCAATTAATTCCTTGTATGTTTCATCCGCAAGATCAGAATCTCGTGAAAGAAATGCAGATATTGCAAGTTTTAACCTTACATCATTGTCGTCTTTCTGGGTCAGGACTTTTTGGTAATACGTTATCGCATTCTGCAGATCTTCCTGATATTCTTCATCGTTAAGCTGAATTGTTATACTCGCTTTACTATAATAAGCGTCAGCCAGGGCCAGCTGCGTTTCGACGTCCTCCGGGCTTTTTTCGAGTGCTGCGCTGAGTTCCACGATGGCTTGCTTCCGCTGATTGTATTCCTGCTCCAACGCTTCCTGGCCCTGGGTATCTTCCGTATTATCAGACCCTGGAAGGGAAATTGCATAAAATGTTGATCCAATAAGGGAAATGCAGATGATCCCTATGATAATACCTACAGTGATCTTTTGAACTTTTTTTCGCATTTTTTCTCCTAACTTGCGACCTTGCTATTACCAATAATAGGAAGGTCTGATTAATCTTTCCTTAGAAACAAAAGCGTCAAAAAAACTCTTCCTTATGTACCAGGATTCTCTTGTTAAACGAGAACCCTTTGCCTGGCTTCTATGATTTTAAGGTAGTATGCGACTTCGAGCCTTTTTTTCTGCAGCTCGCATCCCATCGGATACACTTTAATCAGTTCCCCGCTAAAAGCTTCATTGGCTGCATGGCATCCGCCGCTGCATGAAAAGCGTGCCCAACAGGCGCGGCATTCTTCCTTTGCATAGACCTGCGCCTGGCGGAAGGATTGAACAATTTCTTCCTTCAGTTCACAGTTCGGATCATTCACAGATCCCATTTTATATTTTTCCTTTCCGACAAACTGATGACAGGGGTAAATGTCCCCCTCCGGCGAAACGGCCACATACTCGTGTCCGGCCCCGCAGCCCGACAACCTCTTAATTAGGCAAGGTCCTTCATCGAGACCTGTATTGAAGTGAAAAAAGACAAATTCTTTCCCTGCCTCGCGATATTCCAGCACTTTTTCTCCTAAAATATCGTAGCTTTCTTTGATTTCTGCCAGATCTTCCTCTCTGAAAGCATACTCTTCCTGCGGAGAAGCTACTACTGGTTCCACAGAGATCCTTCGGATGCCGCTGTCCGCCATATGCAGGACATCCTTATAAAAATCTTTATTGAAATGTGTATAGGTTCCCCGGACATAAAAATAATTGCCAACAGCATAACGCGATGTCTCCGGCCGCATTTCCGTAAATTTAAGAATCTGTGGCATAATCCGGTCATAACTTCCAGATCCATTCAGGAAAGGCCGCATTTTGTCATTTACTTCTTTGCGTCCGTCCAAACTCAGTACAACACTGATTCCTTCGTCTTCCAAAAATCTTGCTGTCGCTTCATCCAGCAAGACCGCATTCGTTGTCAGCGTAAACTTGACCTTTTTGCCCGCTTGAGCGGCTATTTCCCGGCCGTAAACAATCAATTCCCTGATAACCGGCAAATTCATCAGCGGTTCACCGCCAAAGAAATCAACCTCGCAATGTCCCCGCTCTCCGCTGTGATCCAATAAAAATTTCAACGCTTTCTTACCGGTCTCAACGTTCATCAACTCGCGGTTGCCGCCGAACGGTCCTGTTCCCGCAAAACAATATTTACAGCGCAGGTTGCAGTCATGTGCAACGTGCAGGCACATCGCCTTGATCACCGGCCGGTCAGAAAACGGTAGTACTGTCTCTTCGGGCTCGCAGGAAAATAACAGCTTTTGATCCTGAAGCACTTTCAATTCTGCCAGGATTTCCTGTTTTTCTTCAGAAGAAAGGTTATGCCCACATTTTTCCAGCAATTCTTCTGAATTTTCCAGGCTGTTTTTCTGCTGATATGTTATCAATTCCTGAATAAAAGCATATGTCTTGTCATCAATCACATGAAGCGACCCTGAATTGACATCATAAGCAATCTGAAGTTTCCCCTGCGTATACACATGTACATTTTTTGATATATTGTAGTTCGTTAATTTCATGCTTCTGTTTCCTCTGCCCATCGTAATCGTATTTAGAACAATTATACCATTGAAATACCTTTGTGAAAAAAGAAAACTTGGCTGACGCCAAGCTTTTTTACAGAACCCCTTTATAGATAACCGTCTGTCTTTATGATGTTTCTGTTATTTTTCACAAACTTGATTGCCAACTGTACAAGAAGTCTTACAAGCCGATTGGCAAGATGTCTGGCATTTTCCGCACCCTCCGGTTTTGGCTGTTGAGGCTAAGCTCCCCTTAATGATTGTCTGAATATGTGTAGCCATGCGTATCCTCCTTATTATTGTTTAGGCTGACTGAACAAGTAGATAACCTTTCCTTCAGCGGAGTACCCGGTAATATCCGCGCTTACCGATGGGACCTGCGGTTCACTGACAAACGCATACCATAATCTCAGCTGATCAGTGTTAACAATTTTCCCCTGGACCTTTTCCCCGCCGATCGTCGTAACGGTTACACGTACAATATTCTTATTCGTTATCTTGCCGTAATAGACCGAATATTGGGTGCCGTCTTCTCCAAGATCCGCATATCGCCACTGCAGGCCATCAGGATAAGTGACAAGCTTACCAACCGCACTTCCTGTCCATTTCCAGCCAAAACTGTTTTTCGTAAATATCCCTGTGCTTAGTTCTTCTTCAAACGTGTAAAACACAATTCCTGAATTGTCACTGACTTGTTCAACTTTTACCAAGTCATATCCTTTGGGAATAAGCGGCTTCGCTTTCGCTACCGCATCATCCAATGAGTTGCATCCGCCTAATACTGCTGTCATGATCACAATGGCCAAAATTGCTGCAATTTTCTTCAGCTTGCCCTTCTTGCGAAACATTCGGCTGCTAGAGTCAGATAACATCCTTTTTCTTTCAGCTCCTTTCGGCTTAACGCCTCACTAAAGCCTCATGTGATATGCGTCCCGCAAAAAACCATTAATTAGCTTTTGCGATAAAAAAACCAGCTTAAAACTGGCCTTATATTCTTAAATTGGAGCGGAAGACGGGATTCGAACCCGCGACCCTCGGCTTGGGAAGCCAATGCTCTACCACTGAGCCACTTCCGCATGATATTTCAAGGCTTTAGACTTCCTAGCATGTTCTAGGACCATGGCATACCTTTGTCGGGTAAGCATTATTATACTTCAAAATTTAATACTAGGCAAGATTATAAGTTCAATTTTTACAATTTCAACGATATTACTAGCTCAGTTGACTCTACCCCAAATTTGGTACAGGTTTTATTTTGTGGTTAATACACTTTTGGGTATCCCTCCTACACTACCAGTTTCAGCACTTTGTCATCCTTTTTCTTAGCCCGCAGTAGCAAGTGCCGCCAGTAACAACATTCCCTCATTTTCCCGATAGATCTGCGCGAATTGGGAAATTGGCAGGGGATTTCGGCCAAATCCAACCTCAACCGTATAGCCCGGTCTCCGGTATTTTTCGATAAACCAATCCTTATAGCCTGCATACGATGTTATTCCGGTCGCTTCTTCCAGCACATAGCCGCTTTTTTCTGCCAAACTGAGTGCAATTTGCCGGTCCCTGGCCGACGCCAGACCTCTGTAATTCCAGTAGATCGCCCTACCTTGGCTGTGGTAGGCCAGAACAAGTCTAAAATTATGATTTCTCGTAAAGTCTGCAACTGCTTTGGATTCAGGTTCGGATTCCGGTCCTGTCCCTGAAAATCTGGTCGGGCCAGGCCCGGTTATTCCGTGACTGGCTTCCGCTTGTTTCGACAACTGCCAGGATGCATCATAATTGTGGTTTAGATCTACGCCACGAATATTGGCCTGCCAGACCTGGCCAAAATCCATCCGGCCTTCATTCCATTTTAGAAGAGATGTGTAGAATGGATGATTTATCCGAAGTCCGTTTAAGACCAGATCAATACCATCTGGATTCACCATAGGGATTAAATAAATTGAACTTTGACCCCATATCTCTCTTATGTTGTATCCCCTGACCGAAGTTCCATCCACATAGTTTTTCAGATAGTTTTCACAGAACTTCATCAGCACAACTGTCGTAATCCATTCCAGTGAATGATGTGACGCATTATAAAATACCTGATTCGGTCCATTACCCAGCCTCAGATAGTAAAGATTCCGTCCCATAATACTTTTCCCGGCAACCCCGGTTTCCAAGAAAGGATAGCGTTTCTGTAACCCGGCAATATCCCGCTGCAAGATTTCGTAGGTATAATTGAGGTTTGTATCGACAATATCAAAAGCATAGGGCACGGTCAACTGTTGTCCTGCTCTTATATTGTCAGAACTGATCCCGGGATTTGCTGCTAAAAGCCGCTGGGTATTGATTTTATAACGGTTGGCAATCTGGTACAATGTATCTCCCGCAGCAACTGTAACCATGATGTAGCCGTTCAATAACGGCAGAAGCTTTTGATAAGTAATTGGACCAATGATTCCATCTGCTTGGAGACCACTGGCCGCCTGAAACTGTTTGACCACTTGCTCTGTATTTGTTCCGAATACCCCATCTACCGTCCCCGGATCGTAACCCAGCTTTTTGAGTAAAGCCTGAACTTCCATTACATCGTTTCCTCTAACTCCGATCTTAAGTACGCGCACCTAAATCCCCCCATCTATGTTCGTTGTTATAATCTATGGGGATCGGAAAGGATGTGTGTAAAGTTTGCGGCAAAAACAAAAACGAGTCCTAACAGCAAAAACCGTTAATAACTCGTTTTACAGGACGTATGGTGCCTCAGGACGGAATCGAACCGCCGACACGAGGATTTTCAGTCCTCTGCTCTACCGACTGAGCTACCGAGGCGTGATCGATTACCAATCTATCGAAACTCAGCTTAATTTAAAAACATGGTGACCCGTACGGGATTCGAACCCGTGTTACCGCCGTGAAAGGGCGGTGTCTTAGGCCGCTTGACCAACGGGCCATAGGCGATGCGTTAGTGAACCATGCTATGATGGTTTCACTCAATTTTTTTGCTCACGTTTCTGTATTATACAGATAACACGACAAATAGTAAAGAACTTTTTTAGATTTTTTATCTTTTATTTCAATTTATTTCAAAACTTTTATTTCAAAGATAGTGTATTTTCTTCAATTGCCGGTATTACATTATACTGTATGGTATTTTGATGGCTAATAAAAAAGCTTGCATCCGTTAAGACACAAGCGTTTTAATCGAGTATTGGTGAGCCATCCGCGACTCGAACGCGGGACACCCTGATTAAAAGTCAGGTGCTCTACCGACTGAGCTAATGGCCCAGGCCACAATTCATGATTCTATCATTTCGGCCCCTTGGATGTCAAGCAAAACTTTAATAATCCTTGACATCCAAGAACCAGGAATTAATCTGAAAAATTAAAGTAAATTCAGATTCATTATCAAAATCCTTAAAAGATATTACCCCGCGTAATCGTTTGATTGCGGCCAGGCCCGACAGCGAGCATGGTAACCGGAACACCGGTCAGCTCTTCCAAGCGGTGGATATAATTCTTGGCCTGCTCCGGCAGCTGGCTATATTCGCTGATTCCCGTCAGATCTTCCTGCCAGCCCGGCATTTCTTCATAAATCGCTTCACATTCGGAGAGGACTTTCAGACTTTGCGGGAAATCATGAAGGTCTTCACCTTTGTAGCGATAAGCTGTACATATCTTTAACGTGTTCATTCCTGTCAGGACATCCAGTTTGGTAAATGCAAAATCAGAAATGCCGCTGATCCGCACCGCATAACGGGTAATGACAGCGTCCAACCAGCCGCAGCGCCGCGGCCGTCCTGTTGTTGTCCCATACTCTCCGCCTTTTTCCCGGATAAGTTCCCCTGTCTGGCAGGTCAATTCCGTTGGGAACGGTCCTTCGCCGACCCTGGTCGTATAGGCTTTAACAACCCCGACAACCTTGTTGATCCGGGTTGGTCCTACTCCTGCACCAATGCAGGCTCCCCCGGCCACAGGGTTGGAAGAAGTGACATACGGATACGTTCCATGATCCAAATCCAAAAGCGTTCCCTGAGCGCCTTCAAACAGGACCTTTTTCCCGTCACTTAAGAAATGGTTAATTTCCAGAGAAGAATCGCCGACATAAGGCCGGATCCTCTCCGCATATTCCAGGCATTCCTGAAGCACAGCTTCATAGCTGAGCGCTTCCTGTCCATACACCTTTGTAATCAACAAATTTTTTTCTTTAAGGTTATATTGCAGCTTCGCTGTCAGCTCGTCCTTATCCAGGAAATCCAACACCCTGATTCCAGTACGGGAAGCTTTATCCTTGTAAGCGGGGCCGATACCGCGTTTGGTTGTTCCAATTTTTTGGTCTCCCTTATACTCTTCCTCAAGCACATCGAGAATGCGATGGTAGGGCATGATCACGTGAGCATTACCGCTGACTCTAAGGTTGTCTGTGCTTACGCCCTTGTCCTTGAGATACTCAAGTTCTTCAATCAATACCTTCGGGTCAATAACCAGGCCATTGCCAATTACGCAGACCTTTTCAGGATAAAAAATCCCGGAAGGGATCAGATGGAGTTTATAAGTCTCCTTATTAATTACAACCGTATGTCCGGCGTTGTTTCCTCCTTGATATCTGACTACCATGTCGGCTTTTTCGGCCAGAAAGTCTGTTATTTTACCTTTTCCTTCGTCACCCCACTGGGTGCCGATCAGTATGACTGCCGCCAATGCAAATCCCCCATTCCATCACGACTTCAATCCAAACTTCATCTTAACAACGATCACCCCTGTTTGTCAATAAAATCCGAACATTTGCTGTATTCCTAGGCCAAACGTTCGAATATTTGATACAACCAAATATAAACAATAATCTTACCGTGTATTAACCATAATTCTTATCGAGGTTAACAAATTTCGTAAATTCCTTCAAATACCCAAGCTCAACTGTACCTACAGGACCATTGCGGTGCTTGGCAATAATAATCTCAGCAATACCTTTTTTCTCCGAATCAGGGTGATAGTATTCATCCCTGTAAATAAAGGAAATAAGATCGGCATCAGCCTCGATCGATCCGGATTCCAGAAGGTCGGACATCAGTGGCCGCTTGTCCTGACGCTGCTCAACACCGCGGTTAAGCTGAGACAGAGCAATAACCGGCACGGATAGTTCACGTGCAACGCCTTTTAAGCCTCTGGAAATCTGGGCGACTTCCTGCTGGCGGCTTTCTACCTTCTTGCCGACGGTCATTAACTGCAGATAATCAATAATAATCAGTCCAAGTCCTTGTTCCATTTTTAATCTTCTAGCTTTAGACCGAAGCTCTGCGAGGGATATCCCAACGGTATCATCAATAAACATTGGTGCCTCGGACAGCGGACCTACAGCCTGGGTAAGCTTTGGCCAGTCTGAGTCCAATAGTTCGCCGGTCCTGACCCGCTGCTGATCTACCATCGCTTCCGAACAAAGAATACGCTGGACAAGCTGCTCTTTGGACATTTCCAGGCTGAATAACGCTACAGGGACCTTGGATTTTACCGCAGCATTCTGTGCCATATTCAGGACAAGTGCCGTTTTGCCCATCGATGGTCTGGCGGCAATAATAACCAGGTCGGAAGCCTGCCAGCCGGAAGTGATCCGGTCCAACTCCCGAAAATGGGTCGGAACCCCTGTCAGGTTTCCTTTATTGGAATAGAGGTATTCGATCTTGTCAAATGTCTTCAGGAGAATGCTTCGGATCGTAACGAAACCTTCCTTGGACTGTCTTTGAGAGATTTCTACGATCAGTCTTTCGGCTTCCTCCAATAAACTAAGGGCTTCTTCTCCCGCTTCGTACCCTTTTTCTTCAATATAGCCGGCAATGCGGATCAGCTGACGGAGCAGGGCTTTTTCCGCCACAATCCGGGCATAATGTTCCACGTTGGCCGCTGAAGGCACAGATCCGGCGATCTGAGAGATTGTTCCAATTCCCCCGATGCTCTCCAGCCTACCTGCCTGCCTTAAGTTCTCAGCCACTGTAACCAGATCAACAGGGTCCCCCTTTTCAAAGATATCCCTGATGACCAGGTAAATGTTTTTATGATTATCGCGGTAGAAATCCTCCGGACGTAGAATCTCGAATACAGTACTGCCCTTCTGGGGATCAAGCATCAGCGCGCCCAGAACAGCCTGTTCAGCCTCAAGATTATGGGGAGGAACTTTCAAAAGTTCCATGCTCATTTCTCCTCGTTTGCTAGGCTTGTGCAATTTTTATAGCTTCCTCTATATTTTCAACAGCAAGGACTTCAATTCCTTTTAATCCCGCAGGAACTTCTCCGCGATTCTCCGTCGGAATGATCACTGTTTTTACACCGGCCTGTTTGGCACCAAATATTTTTTCGTAAATGCCACCAACCGGTTTGACTTTTCCCTGTATTGAGATTTCACCGGTCACGGCTACATCTCCTCTCAGAGGCTGTTGCTTCAAGGCGCTGTAAATCGCCATGGTCGTAGCAAGTCCGGCCGAGGGCCCGTCTATTCTGCCACCACCAACCACATTGACATGGAGGTCATAGTTCTTCAAGTCTTCTCCTGTCAGGCTTCGGATCACAGCCGCGGCATTAAACACCGCGTCCCTGGCCATTGAACCTGCCGTCTCATTAAAGCGGATACTTCCTTTGCCGGTCTCCCCGTTGAATACTTTCACCTCAATCTCCAGAACCGAGCCAAGGAATCCCGATACCCCCAGTCCGAGTATTCTGCCGGTATCCTTGCCGGCGGTTACCCGTTTTTGAACGAAAGGAGTCAGTCTGGCTGACCTGAGCACTTCTCTGACATCGTCTTCCGAAATCAAGACTTCCTTCTTGCCGGGATTCCTAAACCTGGCCAGACCATACGCATCCAAAAGGATGCTGTTCGCTTTTCGTCCCTCAATCATATATTCACTGATAATTTCCGGTACATTCTCTTCCAACTGCACATTTAGTTTCAGAGCTGCCTGTCTGATAATATGGGTGATATGGGCCGGCTCCAAAGGCTCAAAATAGACTTCGGCACAGCGGGAGCGCAAGGCCGGGTTCAGATCCTGCGGCTCTCTCGTAGTGGCCCCAATCAGTACAAAATCTGCGGGAACTCCTTCATCAAAAATCTTCTTGATATATAAAGGAATCTGAGGATCATGCGGATCATAATAAGAAGACTCAAAATGAACCCGCTTATCTTCCAGGACCTTCAGCAGCTTATTCAGCAACGTTGGATCCATCTCTCCAATTTCATCGATAAACAAAACGCCAGTATGAGCATCGTTGACCAAACCCAGTTTGGGCTCGGGAATACCGGTCTCAGCCAAATCTCTTTTCGCACCCTGATAAATCGGATCGTGAACTGAACCAAGCAAAGGATTGGTGACATCTCGCGGATCCCAGCGCAGCGTCGTACCGTCGACTTCAATAAACGGCGCATCCTTACTGAAAGGAGAATCCGGAAAATTTTTGACGGTTTCCAGTGCAACCCTGGCTGCTGATGTTTTGCCAACTCCCGGCGGACCATAAATCAGGATGTGCTGGGGGAAAGGCGTCGCGAGCTTTGCCAGCAGGGCCTGCAAGGCGCTTTCCTGTCCGACAATTTCTTCCGTCGTCTGCGGTCTCAGGATTTCAATTGCTGAGGATACCGGCTTTGTTGCTTTCATCTTTTCCAGCTGCGCAAGCTTTCGAAGTGTTTGCGCATTCTCAGGACCTCCTGTCTCTTTCAGAACCTGGGTCTTGATCTCTTTGATATATTCTTCGTGTCGCTCCTGCATTTTCTCAGCAACCGCCTGATTTAAACGGTCTTCTACGGAACGCTTCGCAACCGTCTCCGCAATCTGCTCTTCAACCTCCGTCAGAATTGCCGGAATATCTTGCAGGTCCGGCGCCGGTTTGTCCGTGGGATCATCGTTGACAAGCTTTTGTAAGCCCAATACTCGTTCCTCCAGCTTGTCGGAACGCATCAGGGTAAGAGCCTCCAGCTTGCTCGCCTTTAAAATTAATTTATCTGTTCCGTATAGGTTGGAAAGCACGACATACAGCGCGTCTATCTCCAGTTTTAACTGTCCGTCCGCAATCTCCGCAGTATATTTCTCGTGATTTTCCTGCCCCTCCTGTTGTAAAAATTTCTTAAATAAGCCTTTCACGCTGGTCACATCCTTGTGCTTTACTCTTCGGTCTTACTGAGCTTCTATCTTTATCTTCAGATTTGCTGTTACTTCAAAATGAAGCTTTACGGTAACCTGATATTCTCCCAATCCTTTGATCGGTTCCTTGACTTCAATTTTTCTTTTATCTAGTTTGAGTTGATATTCCTTTTCCAATACCTCGGCGATCTCTTTATTCGTTACCGAGCCGAATAAACGGCCTTTTTCACCGACTTTGACTTTGACAATGATATCCATGTTCTCGATTTTTTGGGAAAGCTCCAGCGCCGCTTGTTTTTCTTTCTGTTTGCGCAGTTCTTCCTGTTTTTGTTTATGCACCAGGTCCTGAACATTTCCCTGAGTTGCCTCAACTGCGAGTCCGCGCGGGATCAGAAAATTACGGGCATAGCCATCTGAGACTTCGCATACTTTACCCTTTTTACCGAGTGCCTTGACATCTTCTTTTAATATTACCTTCACGGTTTTTGTTCCTCCATTTTTTCGGGGATCTTTCGGAAATTAAATACTAAATCAAAAAGCCCCGTAAATATTAGACATATGAAAAAGAACGGTGAAACGAAAGCCACTATAATTACAACAATCCAGATCAGCAGATGGGAAAACTTCAAGCTTTTGATCAAATAAGCCAGGCAGGACAGCCCAATCATACTGGTTATCGAAGCTGCAACCGCCATCACATTCATTCCGGTTATTCTCAGAATACTGTTGGCAAAGTAGTCTCCGCCCAAATAGGCAGCAATCCCGATAATTGCCAGCCACACCGCATACCAGGGCATCCTCCATAAAGAAAAAGGCTTAAGTTTGTTCCCAAAAGAAAATATCCTGAAAAACAGGTAGACCAGTCCAACCTCAAGCATCGCAAATATCCCGGCAAAAGCAGGCATTAACTGATAGTAGACCGGAACCATGGTGCGGAGAGTGCTTTCAAGTTGCTCAATTGAAATCCCCTGCTCCTGAAAAGCACTGAACAGGCCTTGCTGCTCATAGAACTGAAGAACTGTAACAATATTCTTTTCCAGATTCTCGGGCTGAAGGGCCTGGTTGACTGAAGGAATGACCGGTAACGCCCCAATGAGCGCAGCCAGCAGCAAACTCCAGAATATACTCTGACTGGTAGAGAGCCCTTTTTCTTTTATGACAACCAACAAAATTCCTGCCCAGGGAGTAAATCCAATCAGGGAGATTCCACTGATTCCAACTGGAATAAAAGCTAAAATATAACCAATTCCTAAAAAAATAGCCGTTCTTCGGCAACCGGTACTTCTGGTCTGAAATAAAACGGAAAAAATCAATAATACCTCGACGATCCAGCTCCAGAAGTCAAATAAAGACGCAAGTAAGGGAAGAAACAATACGATCAATCCGGATACATACCGAAGTTCATCCTTATCACTTATAACCATTTAATTTTCTCCTGTTCAGTCTTCCTCGGGAACAAGATAACCAAGCAAAAGACTCAGGTCACCCCATTCAGTTTCGAGACTAAGGAAATCTTCCCGCTGCCACCGGGACATTTTATTAAACAAAACCCTGTCCAAACGGGAATAGTCAAAGCCAAGCCTGCGGGTAAGCAAATAGCTTAAACCGACCAGGCCGGCCATACTATCGAGAAGCTGTTCCTGGGAAGCACTTAAAGTCCCCTGCTGGACCAGCCACTGAGCTTTGAGAAGCTCCACTTTTAATTCCTCTATGGCTTTCGAGGATTTTACGATATCAATATTGATCGCAGCAACAGACTCCACAACAATACCTCCTGCAAAAAAGTAATGTAAGATTTCGCGAAATCAAGCTGAAACTCCTTCTTCTACTTTTCTCAGAACAAAGAAAACTTGCCCTGTTGCCTAAATTAAGGAAATGAAATAAAAAAAGGGAGCGTTGCTCCCTTTTTACTAGTCAATCATGTAGGGCAGCAACGCGATGCTGCGAGCCCGTTTAACGGCAATCGTGACTTGCCTCTGGTGTTTAGCGCAATTGCCTGAGATTCTACGGGGCAGAATTTTGCCTCTCTCAGTAATATATTTACGTAATTTTTGTGTATCTTTGTAGTCGATGCTCTCAACTTTATCAACACAAAAACTGCATACTCTTTTACGCGGACGGCGTCCCCGTTCCTTTTTTACGGCAGCGTTTGCCAATGAACGCTCCTCCCTTCAAACTAAAATGGTATATCATCATCTAGACTAACTTCATGAGCAAAAGAACCAAAATCATTTTGAGCTGAAGATGCTCCGGCATTATTGTCTTTGGGACTTAAAAATCTGACGTTCTCTCCCAAGACCTCTGTCACCCATCTTTTTTGCCCATCCTGACCGTCATAAGAGCGGACCTGAATCCTGCCATCTACTGCAGCCAGTCTTCCTTTCGCCAAATAGTTCGCGCAGAGTTCAGCTAACTGGCGAAAAACAACGCATGGAATAAAATCCGTTTCTTTCTCGCCCTGGCTGTTCTTGTAATTCCTGTCGACGGCTAGCGTAAAAGATGCAACAGCTACACCATTTGGTGTATAGCGTAGCTCAGGGTCTTTCGTTAATCGCCCGATAAGTACTACACGATTCAACATCTTAAACCCTCCGCATCGTTATTCCTTCTTGGTTGTCATAAACCGGATCACAGCATCAGAAATTTTCATCAGCCTTTCCAGTTCATCAACCGTACGCGCTTCACCGTTGAAGTTCATCAGGATGTAAACACCTTCATTGAACTTCTTAACCTCGTAAGCCAGGCGTCTTTTACCCCAAATATCAACCTTGAGGTCTGTACCACCATTGGCATTGACGATCTCTTCAAATCTTTGAACATTTGCTTTTGAAGCCTCATCATCGAGATCCGGTCTTATAATGTACATCACTTCGTACGCTTGCATAAATGCACCTCCCCTCGGACTAAATGGCCCCACCTCGAGTGTGGAGCAGGGTTATTATGCTACAACACGATATTATAACACTTCCTCATGTCATTTGCAAATAATGATGATCTTGCTAGTTCTGAGAATCTTTCATCTAGACATTAAATCTGAAATGCATAATATCGCCGTCCTGAACGATATATTCTTTGCCCTCTAACCGAACCAAGCCCTTGTCCTTGGCCCCATTCAGACCGCTATTCTCCATAAAATGTTCATATTTGACGACCTCTGCCCGGATAAAGCCCCGCTCAAAGTCGGAATGAATCGTACCTGCCGCCTGAGGCGCTTTGGTTTCCCGGCGGATCGTCCAAGCCTTTACCTCTTTAGGACCTGCCGTAAAGAAGGTTATCAGTCCAAGCAGCTTGAACGCGCTCCTGATCAGCCGATCAAGTCCAGATTCCGCGAGCCCAAGTTCCTCCATAAAGATTTCTTTCTCATCTTCTTCAAGTTCTGCAATTTCTGCTTCAATCTTGGCGCAAACAGGAATGACTTCAGCATTTTCGAGTCTGGCTATTTCCTGTACTTTTTGGACATTGGCGTTATTTTCCCCGTTGGAAGCTTCCGCTTCAGAAACATTCGCGGCATAAATCACCGGTTTTAGGGTCAACAGACTGACACTGTTCAGCAATTCTTTTTCTTCTTCAGAGAAACCAACCAAATTAGCCGGTATCCCCTGGTCAAATTTTTTCACGAGCTTTTCCAATACCTCAGCTTCGAATTTGGCCTTCTTATCTCCGGATTTGATCATTCCGACCAGCTTGGCCTGGCGGCGGTATACGGTTTCCATATCTGCCAGGATCAATTCCATCCGGATCGTTTCAATATCCCGTTCCGGGTCAATTTTACCTTCGACGTGAACAACGTTATCGTCTTCAAAACAACGTACAACATGAACAATGGCATCCACTTCCCGGATATGGGAAAGAAATTGGTTGCCCAGTCCTTCACCTTTACTTGCACCCCTTACCAGACCGGCAATATCGACAAATTCGACAACTGCCGGAACGATTTGCTGCGGGTTCACAATTTTAGCCAGTGCTTTTAACCGAAAATCCGGTACCTGTACAATTCCGACATTCGGATCAATAGTACAGAACGGATAATTGGCCGATTCTGCTCCGGCTTTCGTTATCGCATTAAATAGTGTTGACTTGCCGACATTGGGCAGCCCAACTATTCCTACATGCAGAGACATGTTTTTCCCCCTCAAATTCTAGTTAAATCAGTCCGAGATCCCCTGACTGTTTTCTGCCGTCAGGATTTTTTTAATATTCCTTTCCAGCTTTGCCCTGGTTATCCAGGTCTGATGTCCGCACTTCAGACATTCAATCCGAAAATCCATACCTGTTCTCATGATCTTAAATTCTGTATTGCCGCAGGGATGAGTCTTTTTGAGCCTGACAATATCTCCTACATTAAGATCCATGGTCGTTCAACCTCTCTTTCAAACCAGCCCATTCAGCAACGGTATAGAATTCAGAGGATTATTCAGAATATCCCCCGCAAAAACAGAAATCCCTGATAAAATCAGATCATATCCTTGCATAAACCATGGATAAAGTAAGGAGCTACCCGTCTTAAGCAATCCGGAGTCACCGGTGCTTAACAACGGTGAAAACAACCCCAGGACCAGAGAAATCACGACAAAGGTACTCAGTAAACCAAAAAGCAGTCCTCCCCCTCTATTGATAAAACTTAAGTTTTTTGCTATAGGGGTAATGACCAAAGCGATGATAAGATTAATAATACATGCTGCTAAAATAAACAAGAGCAGGACAGCACCAATCTTCAGGACGTAATCTGTCAAAACAGGTGTGGCCTGACCAATCATGGATTGCCTGATGCTGTCAGCGGCACCGTAGGGATCCGTCCCGGATGCTTTGCTTTCAGCAATTTTGGTCAAAAAATTTCCGATTTTGGGCTCCAGTTTTGCTTCAAGCCCTAAAACGGGTTCCAATAGATTCAGAAATGGTTTGTAAAAAAACACCGCAATGCCTATCGCAGCGATCTTTCCGATAAATCTTGATAAACCGGTAATAAGGCCCTTCCGAAACCCGATCAGGCCTCCCAGAACCAGCAGCGCCAGCATTACATAATCAAATGTATTCACGCTACGCTCTCCTTTACAGGAATGGCGGGGATATGTGCGAATCGAACACACCTCGGAACGTTCTGCGTCCCGACACACGGATTTGAAGTCCGGGAACGACACCAGCCGCTATATATCCCCAAGACCTTTTAGAGTCTGCTGAATCATTTTAACACTTAATGCTTCGAATGTGAACCTTTGTCTTATTCTTTGGCAATTCTTTGACGCTCTTAAAATCATTTTTCTTGTTCATCCAAATTCATTATAATATTTACACTTAAATGCCAATAAAAATATTAATGTCTTTATTCATTAATATTTTCATGTAAATATATTGTTCTTTATAGTTTTATTAAATAGTACTGCCCTTAAATTTATCAGTAATACAATCAAAAAGACTGTGTATATAAATATTATGCACCTGCTGCGGATGCTGAGCGTCGTGTCCAATCCAATAAGCAATATAAACACAAAGAAGAATCTTATATTATTTACATCACCATTTACATGCGTAATTACATTTGCATTTTCATGTATATTCACATGTATGTTTTAATGTAAATATTATATAAAATATAATTACAATTTTTGTGTAAATATTGCGTTATATATTTAACATATTTATATTCTGTATTTCTTATTTTAACTTATATGATATTGTTGAGATCTCTACTTATGGTACAATAGGATAGAATATAAAAGGAGGCTAGATCTCTTGAAACTTGTTGATGCCAGAGGATATTCCTGTCCGGAACCCGTAATTTTTACCAAAAGAGCTTTAGCGGATGATCCTTCAGAAATCATGGTCATTGTCGATAATGAGACATCCAAAATTAACGTTGAACGGTTTTTGAGAGTTGCCGGATATCAGGTCGAAGTTGATCATGAGCCGTCAAATCAATATTCTCTAAAGGGAATAAAGAAAGCTTAGCCTGGATTTTGGGCAGATCCTGGTTTTACCCTGATGTCTCCGTTTCTTTCCGTAACATGAATTGAATCAAAATATTCCAGTAAAGGCACCGCAAATTTACGGCTAGTCTGCCAGCAGTCCCGTGCTTCAGAAACCGTAATCTGTCCATTTTCTTGCAGGTGCTTTTCCAATATTATTTTAGCTTTTTCTATTGCACTTGCTGCAATATAGAATTCTCCTACCTGTTTCCAAACGTTATTTGTTTTAAGATATTCGGCATATTCCAGAAATTTTGCAGCGGGTACCCCGCATTCTACAACCGCAGTTTCCTGCCCCGGAGGATTTAGCCCTGCCTTTTCCCAGATTTTTCGCAAAGCGTCAAGCTTTTGCCTGATATCCTCAGGCAGCCCGATTTCAGATACTGCCTGGACCAGACTGCTGCTTAGCCTGAAATACTGATGATCTGCTCCCCATTCCAAGATCAACTGCCAGCGTTTATGGGAGACAGCCGTTTTCAGGATTCTTTTTAATTCCTCTCTGCCAATTCCTCCGCGCAGCGGATATGTCTTTTGATATTTCATTACTTCCGCATTTGCTTTAAGAGCCCATTCTTCTGCTGTACTTTTAAGCCAGAATAATGATAATCCATCCTCAGCTAAGATTACAACAGTCTGATCATCTTTGAGACGATCCAAAGCCAGCTGAACTTCGTCCTGCCCAAGAGCAGACTTTTTCCTGACTTCATCGGAAGATAAAGGGATAGTAAGCTCTTTTTTTATTTGATCGGTTAAGCCGCCTTCTGCTTTAGACCGAAATTCGGTTATGACCTTTTCTCGAAAACGTTTTTGTTTGGCATTAGCCAGGCTCAGCACAACTCCTCCGCCGATCGTCGCGACAGGTGAATAGTACCTGATTACAAACCGGTCCCCTTTTGCTGCGACAACCGGTTCCTCCAGAATGATTTGGGCAAACCCTTTCTCGCCGGGAGCCAATTCTTCCTGAGCCAGAAGATGAACCCGTCCCAGTGTTTCGGCCGTTCCTAAATGAAAATGTATCCTCTGCCTTTGTTTAATCGTTCTTTGCTCTGACGCGAGGTTGAACAGTTCTACGTCTAAAATTTGTCCTGCGTTGTAATATCCGGGATCAACAAGGCTTGCCCCCTTGGGAATATCACTTACAGCCAGTCCGGCTATGTTTATCGCAACCCGCTGTCCGGCATAAGCCTCGGAGGCCTGTTCGCCATGAACCTGAATATTCCTAATTTTCACGGTTTGTCCTCCCGGTTCCAGACATGCTTCCTGTCCTTTCTGAATCGTCCCTGTGTTTAACGTCCCTGTGACCACTGTTCCAAACCCCCGAATCGTAAAAACCCTGTCAATCGGCATTCTTGACGGAAGATCCAAACGTCTCCCCTCGGTTGTTTGGAGCACAGTCATAATTGTCTGCAGCAATTCCGGAATCCCTTGGCCAGTGACAGAAGATACTTTGCAATACGGAGCATCCCGCAGAAAACTGTCTTGAAGTTTTTCTCTGGTATCCTGTTCAATCATGGAAAGCCATTCCTGATCAACCAGGTCAATTTTTGACAGTACAACAATTCCTTTCTCTACATTTAACATGTTTAATATGTCCAGATGTTCCTGGGTTTGAGGCATCACGCCTTCATCGGCAGCAATAATCAGCAGAACGATATCCATTCCGCTCGCGCCGGCTAACATTTGGCGAACAAATTTTTCATGACCCGGTACATCAATGATTCCTGCTTTACGGCCGTCCGGAAGTGTCAGATAAGCAAACCCCAGCTCGATCGAAATTCCTCTTTCCTTCTCTTCCTTGAGCCGGTCTGTGCTTATACCTGTCAAGGCTTGAATAAGGTTGGTTTTCCCATGATCCACATGGCCTGCTGTTCCAATAATTAAATATTTTTCCATAGCTAATACCTAAAGTACAGGTCAACCCCATATTTTAATGATAGCGTTGACATGGTACTCGTACCTTATATTTATTGCGGATATTTCTGACTCTAATTATAATATGGGTTTGAATTTTTTCATATTCTGATTTTGATTTGCTACGCATAAATATTACTGATTGTGGAAATAATAGCAAAGTATTCTAAAAATTATTATTTTGTATGTTGACTTACATAAACAATCATACGATTGCAATGCCATGGATAGAAATTGCAGCGACCCTATTTCATTTAGCCTCCGGAGGTATCTGCATTGAACCCATTGCCAGGAATTCGAGAAAAAGAGCATCTGCGCGCCCATTACACAGACCGTCCCGGCCTTTACCTGCTTCAGTTAAGGTTGAAAAAATATCTGAAAGCTGCGGCCGGTAGACCGGTGGTTCTATTATGTATAGGGACGGACCGTTCTACCGGCGATTCTCTGGGGCCTTTAACCGGCACAAAACTAGATGGAAAAGGTCTTTCAGGATTGACGGTTGTCGGAACGCTCGAAAAGCCTGTTCATGCAGAAAACCTTGAATCCACCTTGAAAAACTTGTTTGCCACGTATTGCAATCCCTATATTATTGCCCTGGATGCCTGCCTGGGTCAACTTGACTCCGTCGGCTACATCAGCCTGGCAGAAGGCCCTTTGAAACCAGGAACCGCCGTAAAAAAAGAACTGCCGGAGGTAGGAGAAATCCACCTTACCGGCATTGTCAATATCAACGGTTTTATGCAATACATGGTGCTGCAAAACACCAGATTGAGTATCGTATGGCAAATGTCTGAAGTACTATGTAATTTGTTCCAGCGGACTTACTTCTTGTTGAATCAATCGTGAATTTAAATAGTTAGCTCATTCTTCGAGGCTTTTTCGATAGCGAGCTTCTCCTCAGGGCTAAGTTTAACATTGGCCTGCCCTTTTTCGATCCCTTTGGCATAGATTCTGCACTCTTCAACACTATGAATTCCTGTAAGGACGACGCCGGTCTTTTCCTGATTCAGTAAAGCAAGGGCGAAGCTCAGGTCGGCACCCATATTTTCGAAAGAATTAAATCGGACCAGTTCCGCGCGGTCAATTCCGTTGCGGACTTTATCTTCGGCAAGCTTAAGCCTTTGCCCATGCTCTGCAGCAATACGGCTTAATTCAGCAACTTCTTTTAAGTTGGCGCTCAGCAGTTCTTCCAGCTGTGTTCCGGATAAGAACGTCTGCAGGCTGATATAGGATTTTTCAAATTTACTCATACGGACACGTAGAGCATTGGTCATAACAATCGCAATCACGGTAACGATCAAGGCTACAACCGATACTGCCAAGACGACAATCATCTCGGGTTCTAAAACAGAAAACAACAATGATCCCCCCTAAAGAATGTAATAATATGTTCCACGTGGAACATATTAAACTTCAATCTCCCAACGTTCTAAAAGCCGGTTAAGTTCATCCCGGGAATAATAATTAATTTCAATTTTTCCTTTTTCTTCACTTCCTGATACAGCTACCTTGGTCTGAAAACTGTGCCGCAGTTTTTCTTCAATATCATTTAAAGAACTATAGCTCTTGTTTTTCGGTGTCTTCACAGCATTTTTGGCACGTTGCACTTTTTTTTCGCTATTTTGAGCTATCATTTCCGTTTCCCTTACAGATAATACTTCCTCAACGGCCCGTTTCGCCAGGGAAATCTGCTGCTCTTTATTGTCTAAAGAAAGTATCACCTTGGCATGTCCCAAAGAAATTGCTTCTTTATTAATCAGTTCCAGAACTTCAGCAGGCAGCTGGATAATCCGAAGTAAGTTGGCTACAGTAGGCCTGCCTTTACCGACGCGCTTAGCAACCTGTTCCTGAGTTAGTCTATAATCCTGAATTAATCGTGCATAAGCGAGGCCTTCTTCTACAGGAGATAAGTCTGCACGCTGGATATTTTCGATTAAAGCCTTTTCCGTCATTTCCTGCTCAGTACAGTCTCTGACAATACAGTTAATCCGGTCGGTCCCTGCAAGCTGTGTAGCCCGAAAACGTCTCTCTCCCGCAATGATGATGTATCTGTTTCCTTCAGGCTTTACAAGGATAGGCTGCAGCAATCCATGTTCTTGAATGGAATCCGCAAGCTCTTGAAGTTTTTCACGGTCAAACTCCCGTCTCGGCTGGCCAGGATTTGGTACAATATCCGCCAGCATTATTTCTTTAATTTCACTGCTTTCCGTTTCTCTTTCCGTAATCAAAGCGCCAAGCCCTCGGCCTAAACCTTTTTTAGACACGTTCCAAGACCTCCTCGGCTAAATCTCGATATACTTCAGCACCACGCGACTTGCTATCATATAGAATGATCGGCTGACCATGGCTTGGGGCTTCACTAAGCCGAACATTCCGGGGGATAATGGTTCTGAAGACTTTATCTCTAAAATATTTCTTGACCTCATCGACGACCTGAATCGATAAATTTGTCCTCGCATCAAACATGGTCAAAAGTACGCCGATAACTTGAAGGTCTCTATTAATGGAACGTTTGACCTTATCAAGCGTATTGACCAGCAAGCTTAAACCTTCCAGCGCATAATACTCACATTGAATAGGAATCAGAACATCTGTTGCCGCACAAAGCGCATTCAACGTAAGAAGTCCCAGGGAAGGGGGACAATCAATAATTATAAAATCAAATTCATCCTTTATTCCCTGCAAAGCAGTTGCAAGCTTTCCTTCACGGTACAGCTGGGAGACCAGCTCAATCTCGGCACCGGCCAGTTCAATACGGGCAGGCGCAACCTTTAAGTTTTTCAGCTCTGTATCGGCGATCACACTTTGAATGTTTTCTTCATTGATAATTACATCATAAATACAGCGGGACAACCGATGTTTCATAATGCCACAACCGCTGGTGGCATTTCCCTGTGGATCAAGATCAACGAGGAGAACTTTTTTTCCTTTCTCAACCAGACTGGAGGAGAGATTCACAGCAGTCGTTGTTTTGGCGACTCCTCCTTTTTGATTTGCTATAGCAATGATTCTGGCCAATCTTGTATCTCCTTCCTCACAGACTTGATCAATTAGTACCTAGTCAACCTTAAAATAATAATATACTGACGAGCAGATTTTTGTAAGACAAGGCGAAAAATTAAGGCATACCAGCCATATGGCAATTAACGTCCACGGATGAACTAATGCAGTGATGCCATGGACAGCACGAAGCTACAAGAAAACACAGTATTACATGAAATATGCCGACAGTTATATAAGATTTAGGGTTGACATGGAACTTGGCCTGTAAAAAAAATTTATTTATATCATTATACTACAAAATTATACTATAAAATATTTAAAAACCACTTATTTAATCATTCTTGATCATTTCAGCAGGATGATTACTGAGAGGAGTTTTTTTCGGTTTCCCAGCTTGACGCGGATATTGAGCAGGTGTGTTCAATATTTTTTTAACAATAATCAGAGAACGGTTATCCGCGCCTTCCGCCAATGAATATTTTTCGACATGCTCAACTTCACAGTTTAGGATCCGCAAGGCGTTCTTAGCCAAAGTTATTTCATTTTCAGGATCGATTCCCTTCGCTGCAATAAATCTTCCGCCAACTTTCAGCAAAGGAGTTGCATATTCCAGCAGTACCGGCAGCTCCGCGACTGCTCTGGCCACCGTAATATCAAATCGCTGCCGGTACGCCTTGCTGCGGCCAATATCTTCAGCTCGTGCATGGCAGGTTTCGACCTTCAAGCCAAGGCTATCGCAGACCTCCTGCAAAAAATGAATTCTTTTGGCTAGCGCATCGACAAGCACGACTTTAATTTGCGGCAAAAGTATTTTAATGGGGATACCTGGAAATCCAGCACCGGTACCAAGATCCGCAATAACAATTTGTCCATTGGGATAATAATGCATTATCCACTTGACAAACACCAGAGAATCCAGATAATGCTTAATCACTATTTCTGCCGGATCGGTAATAGCTGTTAAGTTCATTTGTTCGTTCCTCTGGAGTAACAGTAATGTATATTGTTCAAATTTTTCAAGATGTTCGGCGGAGAGTTCCAGACTCAAGACATCCCGGACCTTATCGTGCAAGACGCTAAGCGGTTCCTTAAGATCCATTTTCAGAAATTGATCATTCATCAGAAATGTTCCTCCGCCTTTGTTCCAGATAAATCAATAAAACCGAAATATCCGCAGGACTCACTCCGCTGATTCTCGATGCCTGTCCGACGTTGATCGGCTGCACGCCGTTAAGCCGCTGTCTGGCTTCATTGGATAGACCTTTGATTTTCAAATAATCCAGATTAACAGGCAGAACTTTTTCTTCAAGTTTGATAAATCGGTTTACTTCTTCCTGTTGTTTCTGAATGTACCCTTCGTATTTAATTTGGATTGAGGCTTCTTCTAATGCTTCAGCGTCATACGCCCCCATCTCCGGCATAAAACGTGGCAGCAAATCCGGTATAATTTCCGGCCTCTTCACAAGTTCCTCTGCTTTAATTCCGCTTCGGAGTGGAGTAGACCCCGCCTGGATCAGCAATTCCTGAATATCTGCATTGGCGGGAGAAAAAGTAATCGTCTTCCATTGCTGAAAGATTTTCTCCAGATTGTTCAGCTTCTGCTCAAAAATCTTCCACCTGTCATCTGCAACTAGTCCCAGTTTTCTACCCTTCTCAGTCAAACGCAGATCAGCGTTGTCCTGGCGCAGTAGCAAACGGTATTCCGCCCTTGAGGTCAAAAGCCTGTACGGCTCACAAATCTCTTTATTGACCAGGTCATCAATTAGTACACCGAGATATCCGTCGGAACGCTTCAAAATAAAAGGTTCTCGGCGTAAAGCTTTAAGCGCTGCGTTGATTCCGGCCATTAAGCCCTGCCCGGCCGCTTCCTCATACCCGGATGTTCCGTTAAGCTGTCCCGCTGTAAAGAGTCCCGGGAGATTTCGTACTTCCAGCGTCAGAGAGAGCTGATACGGTTTGACATAATCGTATTCAATCGCATATCCGGGACGCAAAATCTGAACATTTTCCAAACCGGGAATGCTACGGAAAAACATATGCTGGATTTCTTCCGGCAGGCTGGTTGACAGCCCGGCAACATATAATTCCTCACTATCTTTGCCTTCTGGCTCAAGAAAAAGCTGATGGGCCTGCCGCTGCGCAAAACGCACAACCTTATCTTCAATAGAAGGACAATACCTCGGGCCAACGCCTTCCACCACGCCGGTATACAGCGGTGCGCGGTGCAGGTTATTGCGGATAATGCCATGCGTTGTTTCCGTCGTGTAGCCCAGCCAGCAAGGAAGCTGATTTTCCGGGGTATTTCCCCAAAACATGCTTTTAGTTGGCATAAACGAAAAATATTTTGGCTCGCTGTCACCCGGCTGAATTACGAACTTAGAGAAATCTACTGAGCTCTTCAGAATCCGAGGAGGCGTTCCGGTTTTAAACCGGCCAAGTTCTATGCCGCGTAGTTTCAGATCCTCAGACAGGGACCCCGAGGTGATCTCTCCGGCCGGTCCGCCTTCATAAAGCGCTTCCCCAATTATTATCCTGCTTCTGAGGTATGTTCCGCCCGTCAGAACAATACTGCCTGCCTCAAAGACTGCGCCTGTACGCGTGACAACACCTTTAAGTTTATCCCCATCAAAATGGAGCCGCTCGACCAAAGCCTGTATCAAGGTAATCTTGGCCTGATTGTATAGGTTGCTTAACATCCGATGGTGATAAGCTTTTTTATCTGATTGAACTCTTAGTGCATGGACAGCCGGCCCTTTGCCCGTATTCAGCAGCCTGGCCTGAAGTGCTGTCTCATCGGCAACAATTCCCATCTGACCACCTAGCGCATCAATCTCCCGCACCAGATGGCCTTTCGCCGGACCGCCTACGGACGGATTGCACGGCATATGCGCAACTTTATCTAAATTAATCGTAAGCAGCAGTGTATCGCATCCCATACGGGCAGAGGCGAGAGCAGCCTCACATCCGGCATGTCCCGCCCCGACAACAATCACATCATATTTTCCAGCAAAATAATCCACAATTAACCTACTTTCCAATACAGAATCGGGAAAAAATATTATGAAGCAACTCTTCCTGAACCTGATGCCCCGTAATCAAAGAGATTTCTTCGAGGGCTGAACGGACATCGATCGATACCAAATCAAATGGGACATTCGCATAGACAGCTTCAAGGGCTTTTTCCAAAGAGTGAATGCAATTTTCCAGAGCTTGAATTTGACGGATATTCGATAATAACGGATCAATTGTGACGGATATCTCTCCTTCAAAAACCCTATTTAGAATTTCCTTTTCTAGTTCAGCAAACCCAATCCTGTTTTTTACAGAAAACGGCAGCGCAAAAACTTCAGGAGGAAGAAAAGTATCATTAAATTCATAAGAAGACAAAAGATCAATTTTATTAATCAAAACAATCGTTTTATTCGCGTATTCCTCAAGAATTATTCTTTCTTCGTTCGTGAGCCTCCCCGAACGGATCTCGGAGGCATCGAGCAAGAGCAGAATGACATCTGCCATACTAAGCGCCTTCCAGGCTCTCTCAATGCCAATCATTTCGACCGGATCATCACTTTCTCGGATTCCGGCAGTATCGGTAAGGTGCAGCAGTACTTCACCAATCTTGATATATTCATGAATCTCATCCCGGGTTGTTCCCGGAATATCCGTAACAATCGCTCTTTCTTCGCGCAAAAGTGCATTCAGCAGACTGGATTTTCCAACATTCGGCCTACCCGCAATTACCGTGGAAAGACCTTCCCTGATAATTTTACCGGTTTTGCTTCCTTTGAAAATTTCTAAAGAATTTTCTTTAGCATTTAATATTTTTTCAGACAGTTCTTTCAGCGCCAAATCATCAATTTCATCTTCCGGAAAATCAATGGTTGCTTCAATATAGGATAGGATATCCAAAATATCCTGTCTGACTTCATTAATTCTGGAGGACAATCTCCCTCCGAGCTGAAGCAAAGCCAAGTCCGCAGATAGCTCTGTCCTAGAGGAAATCAAGTCAATTAACGCTTCAGCCTGAACAAGATCCATTTTCCCATTCAAAAAAGCCCTTTTGCTGAATTCACCGGGCTCTGCCAAGCGCGCTCCCTGCCGGAGACAGGCTTCAATGATCCTTCTTGCCGGTATCAATCCACCATGACAATTTATTTCATAGACATCCTCACCCGTAAAAGAATGAGGCCCTTTCATCCTGCTGATCAGGACTTGATCAAGCTGCATCGCACCATCATAAAAGTCCCCCAAATGAAGCGTAAATGTTGTGTCGGACAGCCATTTGTCTTGATGGACGGGACAAAAACAAACATCCAATATTTTTTGGGCTTGCTTTCCGCTTAAACGGATAACATGAATGGCCCCTTCTCCGGCCGGTGTAGCCAAGCCGACAATCGTATCATCCATTTTTCTCAACTCCAGAAATAGTAAAACTTAGCGCTCTATCTGAAAATAATAAACCTTTCTGACAGAAAAGTAAAAGGGGTTGCCCCCTTCTACATAATTATGCCTTTTCTATATGATTCCGTTTTAAAGCAATGACAACTCTTCGGTGAGGCTCTTCCCCTTCACTAAAAGTCGTTACTTTCAATTCATTTTGCAGGGCCGTATGAATAATCCGCCGCTCTTGAGGACTCATCGGTTCTAAAACAATTCTATTGCCGCTTTTCTTAACCTTTTCAGCCAGTCTTTTGGCAAGAACAATCAGCGTTTCTTCCCGGCGCTTCCGATAACCCTCAACATCAATCACGATTCTCGTCTTATTAGACAATTTTTTTGCGACGGCCAAATTTGTTAGAAACTGTATGGATTCCAAAGTATCCCCTCTGCGGCCAATCAGTATGCCAAGGTCTAAACCGGTAATATTTATTTTGACCTGTTCATCACGGTTAATTACCTCGAAGTCAGCATCGACGGACATTGCCTTAGTCAACCCTTTGAGAAATTCACAGGCCAGTGCTCCCGGATCATCCTCAAAATTGATTCTGACTTTGGCCATTTTATTGCCAAAAAGTCCAAGGAGTCCTTTTTTTCCCGGTTCTTCCAGCACTTGAACAGTAACCTGATCTCTGCTGACGCCAAGTTCGGCTAATCCCAATTCAATAGCCTCTTCAACCGTTTTTGCAGTTTTATCTGCAACCTTCATTCGTGTACCTCCTCAGTCAACAGAGGCTTCTTTTTTCTCTGCCGACAACTTCTTATTGATATAGACAGTTTGCAGGATCGACACAATGTTCATCGTTATAAGATAAAAACCTAAGCCAGAAGGAAGCGTAATTACGATATAAGCCATAAAGAACGGCATGACATACAACATCATTTTCTGAGTCTGTTCGGCAGTAGCCTCAGCTGTATCTTTTTTCGCACCAGGCTGACTCTTGTTGGGGCTTGTTGCCATCGAGACCTTTGTCATTAAGAAAGACGTCACCCCAGCGAGAATCGGTAAGATTAAATGATAAGACAATTGAAAGCCGTATGCTACAGTAATATTGAAACCTAAAAACCAGACACTGGCATCATTGCCGTAAGGGAAATTTGCCAACGTTCTATAAAATATCCACAAGATAGGAAGCTGTACCAAAATCGGCAAGCACCCCGAATAAGGATTCACCTTTTCTTCACTATATAGTTCCATGATTTTCTGATTCATCTTCTGCTTGTCATTGGCATACTTTTTCTGCAGCACTTTCATTTTTGGCTGCAAATCCGTCATTTTGCGCATGGACTGCATCTGTTTCCAGGTCAACGGGTAAAGAACAATCTTAATGATGATGGTAAAGATGATAATTGCCATACCCCAATATGGCAATCCGATCATGGACGAGAGATCAAACAGCCACTTTAAGATCGCGGCCATTCCCTGATAAACGATATCCACAAGAACCCTCCTTAAACTGGGTCATATCCGCCGGGATGAAAAGGGTGGCATTTGGCAATTCGTATGAGCGATTTACCAATCCCTTTGATGATCCCGTACTTTTTAACTGATTGAATCGCATAATCCGAACATGTAGGATAAAATCTGCAGGTTCGTCCCTTCAGAGGTGAAACAAATCGTTGATAGAAAACGATGATGGAAACAAAAACCGTTTCCATGATTTTACGCATTCTTTCCATCATAAATTCCCGCTTTTCTCCAAATATATAGTACAGATTTTTCAACTTCCTGCAAGGTTGCTTTATTGATTGCCGCACGGGCAATCAAAATCATCTCACAATCCATCTTCAATCCGTCTATATTCAAACGGACAGCTTCACGCATAAGCCTTTTGGCCCGGTTGCGCTTCACTGCATTGCCAACTTTTTTGGAAGCAATAAATCCAAATTTTTTGTTATGTCCTCGAAAGATATATATGACAACTTGTCTTGAGGTATAACTTTTTCCGTTAGTAAAGACACTTTGAAAATCGGCCTTTTTTTTCAATCTGTAAGACTTCAGCAGCATATGGCCCTCCTTGCTTTGCTAAAGGGCGTTCAGTACAAAAAAGGCCACAAACCTGCGGCCCTAAACTGCTAACTTCTTACGACCTTTCAAACGACGACGTCTTAAAACGTTTCTACCGCCAGTACTTTTCATCCGTTCTAAGAATCCATGAACTCTTTTATGGCGACGGGATTTAGGCTGATATGTTCTTTTCAAAGCAAACACCCCCTTATAATTCCAAGAATTAAAAACTCAGCTGGAGACAAGCTATTAGCGGCAACCTTAGCTGCACTTAGATCTATCGGAAACATGTTAGAGTATTTCTGATAGAGCTAATAAAAACGAAAGACAGACTATAGAAAATTATACTCCAATTATTTTTATTATGTCAAGAAAATAACTGGTTAATAACTCGGTGAATACAATATGGAGAAGCTCCGGATTGTTTGTGAAGTTTCCTGGATACTCTGAATTAACTGTTGATAACGAAATGAAAAGTTGTTATGATAAATGTACATGTTCGGCCCATAGTTTGATGATTGGATGTGTATAATTTTTCTTCTTTATCTGGGGTGTTATCCACAAATAACCTGATATTTGTGAATAACTTTTTTTTACTGATGCTTTTGCACTATCAATAAGGGGGTTCTCTATGTCTCCTAATATTATATATTTAAACGCTTTCTGGGAAAATATCCTTGAGAAATTGAAAGATGAATTATCTAAGCCCAGTTTTGAAACTTGGCTGTCTTCAACGAAGCTGGTTGATTTCTCCAACAATCGGCTGACCATCAGTGTTTCCAATGAGTTCGCAAAAGACTGGCTGGAAAGCAGGTATTCCTCGCTCGTTAAATCCACTGTTCAGAATTACCTGAATGCACCGGTTACTCTAAACTTTATTGCCGAGCAAGATCCGTCCGATCTTCCTCCAATAGAAACCCCTGGTGTTAATTTTGGCGTTTTGTCTCATTCCCTGAACCCAAAGTATACGTTTGATACTTTTGTAATCGGCAACGGGAATCGTTTTGCCCATGCCGCAGCACTTGCAGTTGCGGAATCTCCTGCTAAATCCTATAACCCTTTATTTGTCTACGGCGGCAGCGGGCTTGGCAAAACGCATCTAATGCATGCGATCAGCCATGTGATCAGCAAGAATTTTCCTTCGATGAAAATTCTCTATGTCACCGGCGAACAGTTCACGAATGAAATGATTGATTCTATCCGTTATGAAAGACAGGTCGAATTCCGGAACACTTACCGAAAAATTGACATCTTATTAATTGACGATATTCAGTTCCTGGCAGGCAAAGAAGGCACCCAGGAAGAATTCTTTCATACGTTTAACACTCTTTATGAGGCCAACAAACAAATTATTATTTCTTCAGACCGTCCCCCGAGAGAAATACCAACACTTGAGGAAAGACTTCGTTCGCGATTTGAATGGGGTTTAACAACTGATATTAATCCGCCTGACTACGAAACAAGAATTGCTATTTTACGCAAAAAAGCTGAGCTGGAAAATTTTATTGTACCTGATGAAATTATTATTTTTATTGCTTCCGAGATTCAATCCAATATCCGGGAGCTGGAAGGTGCCTTAAGTAAAATAACAGCTTACTGCATGCTCACTAACCAACCGATAACCGTTACCCTGGCAGAAGAGATATTGAAGGATATGATCCCGCAGAAAAACCAAAAATTGATTTCTCTTGATATGATTCAAAAAAGTGTTGCTGAACATTATAAGATGTCCATTCAGGAATTCAAACAGAAGAAAAGAACAAGAACCATTGCTTTTCCCAGACAAATTGCGATGTTCCTATGCCGCGAGATGACGGATCTTTCTTTGGAACAGATCGGTGACAAATTCGGAGGCCGGGATCATACGACAGTCATTCATGCCTGTGAAAAGATCAGTGAACTTAAAAAAAATGATCCGTTGGTTGAAAAGAGTATCAATGACATTATCAGTAAAATTAAATCAAGTTAGAACCTGATGAACCTTTATTTTATTTATTTAAACACACCTTATATTAAAAATTGTGGATATCTTTCCATCATTTCCACATGATATCAATACTTTTATCCAATCAGACAGAAACTATAATTAGCTTTTCAGATCCTTTTATCCACAATTTTTAACGCTATACTACTACGGTTACTACTAAATTAATATCTTATTATGAATAGTGAATAGTTATGTTATAATTTTGAATTGGAGTCAGAATACATAGGAGGTATCCGATGAAAATCTTATGCAAAAAGGAAGATTTGATTTTAGGAATCAACACTGTACAAAGAGCAGTGTCCTCTAAAAATACGCTTCCTATACTTCAAGGAGTCAGGCTGAGAGCAGAAAGACAAAACCTTTGGTTTGAAGCCACTGATCTGGAAATTGGCATCCGCTGCCAGGTTCCGGTCAATGTTCAGGAAGAAGGACAAGTTGTTTTACCGGCCAAGCTTTTTTCAGAAATTGCCAGGAAGCTTCCGGATACCGAAATTAAAATTGAAAGCACTGACAATAATATTAATATCTTTTACGATTCCTCTGATTTTGCGGTAAACGGATATGATCCTGAAGAGTATCCTGAGATTTCTGATATTGAATCCAATGAAAGTATTGAACTTCCGGCTTTACTTTTTAAAAGTATGATTCGTAAGACGATATTCGCCTGTTCAGTCGAAGAAACCAGACCTGTTTTTACCGGCGTGCTGCTTCAGGTGAATAAAGAAAATATAACACTTGTCGGAACAGATACGCACCGACTGGCACTCAGCAATGAAGTTTTGCATGGAAATCAGAAAGAGTTCAACGGGATTATTCCAGCCAAGACCTTGCATGAGATTTATAGGCTAATAGAAGATGATGACAGTATTTTAATCAGTTTTAACAATTCCAGAATTATTTTTAAATTTAACCAGGTTCAAATTGTCACCCGTCTGATTGAAGGACAGTTTCCAAGCTACAAACAGGTTATTCCGGCAACATGCAACACGAAACTTTTGATATATACTCGAAAATTGATGGATGCAGTAGAAAGAGCCTCTCTTTTATCCAAAGACAATTACTTGAAGACCAATACGGTCCGTTTTAATATTGAGAATTCCCATATTAACATCAATCATTTTTCGGAAATGGGTAAAGTATTTGAACAGCTCGAAGTAGAACAGAATGGAGAGGACGTTGCAATATCTTTTAATGCCAAGTATATCATCGACCTGCTTAAAGTTGTTGACACCGAAAACGTGGTTATGGAAGTTTCGGGATCATCTAGTCCCTGTATCTTCAGGCCCGAAAGTAATGATAAATACTTATGTTTAGTTCTACCGCTAAGAAATTAGCATGATGATTCGTGTTTAAACATGTATATTAAAGACTTATATTTGGTTAATTTCAGAAATTATAAAGAACAAAAGATTGACTTCCAGCCGGGAATCAACTTGCTAATGGGTTCCAACGGTCAGGGAAAAACGAATATCCTTGAAGGAATCGGGTATCTTATTAGCGGTAAATCGGCCCGCTGTAAGTCAGAAAATGATTTAATACGCTGGGGGGAGAAAAATTTTTATCTTTCAGGTTCTTTTCTAGTTTCAGAAAGGCTCTTCATGCTGGAGAGTTATTACGAAACCGGAAAAAAAGTCATGAAGATTAACCAATTGGCTTGTAAACGTCTTTCAGATTACGTTGGTACAGTCAATGGGGTTTCTTTTTATCCGGATGATTTAAATATTGTTAAAAAAGGACCCAACGAAAGAAGGCGTTTTATTGATCTGCTGATTGCCCAGATTAGACCTACGCATTTTGCCCTGCTCAATGCTTATTTAAGGGCTGTTCACCAGAAAAATATTCTTTTGAAAAACGAAAGAAATATTAATCTGTTAAGAATTCAGCTCCAGGCCTGGAATGAGCAAATTTGTGCGATCGGTTCCAAAATTATCATTAATCGATCTGAATTTACAGATAAACTGAATACCCACTGCAGAAAGATATTTCAAAGCATTTTTTCGGATGAGGACCATCTCGATATCGTTTATCAAGCCTTAGGAAAAAAGGATTTAGAGCAGGCTTTACAAAGCTTTCCGGAGATACTTGAGAAAAAAATGATGCAGGAAATTGAGAGAAAAGCTGTATTGTTCGGACCCCACCGCGACGAAATAATTATTTATCTGAATGGAAATGATACAAGAATATTTGCATCTCAAGGTCAGCAGCGTTCTCTGGTGCTCAGTTTAAAGCTGGCTGAAATGGAAATCATCCGGAATGAAAAAGATGAATATCCGATTTTACTGCTGGATGATGTTCTTTCTGAATTGGATGAATATCGGAGGGACTATTTAATTGAGTATATTAATACCCTGCAAAAACAGACGATCATCACTATGACTGGTGCAGATGACAGGATTGCGAATCAGAAAGCAGTGGTATATCAGGTATCTAATGGAAATATAAGGAGGAAATAGTTGATGTTTCTACACATCGGTAATAATATTATGGTGAGAAAAGACAAAATCATTCTGATCCTTGATTTGGATAAAGCAGGAAGCAACCAGATTTCCCGCAGTTTGTTAAATAAAATGATGAAAAAGGGAACCGTACAGAATATTACGGAAAAAGGAAAAGAGAAATCCTTTGTGATGACGGATTCGGAATATTATCTGTCTCCGATTTCTTCGTCAACGTTAATGAAAAGATCACAAAGTGGAAGTATTATTTAGTGTATTTGCAAATGTAAGTACTTTTTGATACAGCTAGACTGCTAGGACTTCTGCCAAAGGATTGGCGCCAGCCAAATTTTCTTTAAGGAAGACGATTCGTTGTTTTATTGACCTCCGGAAGCTGGGAGGTCTTCATATTTGAATGAAAGCAGATTTTATAGTATAATATTAAGGTTAAAGGATAAATTTGGGAGGGAACAGCTTTGCAAAATGAATCGGAATTAGCAAATCAAATGAATCCCGGATCTGATTATAATGCCGGCCAGATAGAAGTACTTGAAGGATTAGAAGCTGTTCGTAAGCGTCCCGGTATGTACATCGGTTCCACTAGCAGCCGTGGTTTGCACCATCTGGTTTATGAGATCGTTGACAATAGCATCGATGAGGCTATGGCTGGTTACTGCGATGAAATAGAAGTTATTATTCATCAGGGAGAGAGTATTACTGTTCAAGATAATGGACGCGGCATACCGGTTGATATGCATGCAAAGATGCAAAAGCCGGCAGTAGAAGTTGCTTTGACAGTATTGCATGCCGGCGGAAAATTTAATAACGAGGCTTATAAGGTCTCTGGTGGCCTGCACGGAGTCGGTATGAGCGTTGTTAATGCGCTTTCCGTTAATTTGCGTGTCGAGATCAAAAAAGATGGGAAAAAGTACAGCCAGGAATATTCCCGCGGCAAAACACTGACGGAACTCAAGGAAATCGGTATGTACCAAGGAAGATCCGGAACGATGATTACTTTCCAGCCTGATCCGGAAATCTTCGAAGATATCGTTTATGACTATGAAGTTCTGGCGCATCGTTTGAAGGAGCTTTCATTTCTGAATAAAAATGTCATGATTACTCTGATTGACGAGCGGAACGAGGCCAAAGATGTCTATAATCACAATAATGGGCTGATTGATTTTGTAGAATATTTAAATAAAAATAAAGATCCGATTCATCAGAAAGCGATTGTATTTGAGACGGAGAAAGATAATACAAAGGTTGAGATCGCCCTTCAGTATAACGAAAGCTATACCGAAACCCTGTTTTCTTATGCTAATAATATCAATACTACAGAAGGCGGCACGCATGAAGCAGGTTTTAAAGCTGCTTTAACCAGGGTAGTGAATGACTATGCGCGCAAAAACAATATTTTAAAAGGCAATGAGAATAACTTAAGTGGTGAGGATGTCAGAGAAGGCCTCACAGCTATTATTTCGGTTAAAATAATGGAACCTCAGTTTGAAGGACAGACGAAGACCAAGCTGGGCAATAGTGAAGTAAGATCCATTGTCGATAGCGTGGTTGGCGAAGGTTTATCCACCTTTTTTGAAGAAAATCCGGCCGTTGCCAAAAAGATTGTTGAAAAAGGCTTGCAGGCTACCCGAGCAAGGCTTGCTGCCCGCAAGGCCAGAGACCTCACGCGCAGAAAAAGTGCGCTGGAAAGTACTTCTTTGCCGGGTAAACTGGCTGACTGCACCTGGAAAGATCCAAGGTACTGTGAAATGTACATTGTTGAAGGAGACAGCGCCGGCGGCTCAGCCAAACAAGGAAGAAATCAAAAATTCCAGGCAATTCTGCCGTTGCGTGGAAAAATTCTGAACGTCGAAAAAGCCCGCTTGGACAGGATCCTGGGAAATGCAGAAATCAGAGCAATGATCACAGCGCTTGGTACCGGAATATCTGAAGATTTTGATATTGAAAAAGCCCGTTATCATAAAGTTGTAATTATGACAGATGCTGATGTCGATGGAGCACATATTAGAATTCTCTTACTGACATTCTTTTACAGGTTTATGAAACCTCTTATTGATAATCATTATGTATATATTGCTCAGCCGCCGCTTTTTAAAATTAAAAACGGAAAACAAATACAATATGCTTATAATGATCAGGAGCTTAGCAAAGTTCTTGATACCGTCGGCAGAGAAAAGACAGAAATTCAACGCTATAAAGGTCTAGGTGAAATGAATCCCGAACAGCTTTGGGAGACAACGATGGATCCGGAATCCCGGACCATGCTCGTGGTACAAATGGAAGATGCCATGAAAGCGGATGAGTTGTTCACGATGCTGATGGGTGATAAAGTGGAGCCTCGCAAGGAATTTATTCAAAAATATGGCAAGGATGTACGAAATCTGGATGTTTAAAGGAGCGTTGATTCATGTCTATGGAACTTTTTAACGGCAAAGTTTTGCCCATTGAGATTTCAGATGAATTAAAAAAATCGTTTATAGATTATTCCATGAGCGTTATTGTCAGCAGGGCCTTGCCTGATGTACGCGACGGCTTGAAACCGGTTCATCGCAGAATTCTTTATGCGATGAATGAGTTAGGGATGCACCCGAATAAAGGTTATAGCAAATCGGCCCGACTGGTCGGAGATTGCATGGGTAAATTTCATCCGCATGGAGATTCTTCGATCTATGATGCGGCTGTCAGGCTGGCTCAGAATTTTTCCAGCCGTTATCCTTTAATTGACGGACATGGCAACTTTGGTTCCATCGATGGCGATTCAGCGGCTGCCATGCGTTATACAGAGATGAAGATGGCTCCGCTGGCTACGTATATGCTGGCTGATATTGATAAGGATACCGTCAATTTTAGTCCAAACTATGATGAAAGAGAAAAAGAGCCGGACGTTTTGCCGGCGAAATTTCCGAATCTATTGGTTAACGGTTCTTCCGGAATTGCTGTCGGGATGGCCACGAATATACCGCCGCACAATCTGGGCGAAGTCATCGATGGCGTAGTATATTTGATGGACAGTGAGGATAACGAAGACGGAGCACCTCGACCTGGAATCAGAGATCTGATGAAATTTATTAAAGGACCTGATTTTCCGACCGGTGCCCAAATCATGGGCACGGAAGGAATCATCAGCGCGTACACGACTGGCAGGGGATCAATCAAGGTCCGGGCGAAGGCCAATATCGAAAAAATCGAAAAAAATGGGAAAATGCAGATCGTTGTTACGGAAATTCCGTATGTGGTCAATAAGTCCCGGCTGATTGAAAAGATAGCTGAACTTGTTCAGGAAAAGAAAATCGAAGGTATTACCGATTTGCGCGATGAGACCACAATGAAAGGGATTCGTATTGTGATTGAACTGCGCAGGGATGTTACACCTCAGGTCATTCTGAATCAGTTGTATAAGCATACCCAGATGGAAGATAGCTTCGGGATCAATATGCTGGCGCTGGTTGACAATACCCCGAAAGTACTCAACCTGCAGGAAATTCTGGAATATTTTATCAAACACCAAAAGGAAGTTATTGTCCGGCGCAGCCGGTTTGAACTGAAGAAAGCAGAAGATGAGGCACATATTGTTGAAGGACTGCGCAAGGCGCTGGACTATATCGATGAAGTCATTGAGATCATTCGTTCTTCCAAGGATGATGACATCGCCAAAGCCAAACTGATCCTGCGCTTTGATTTCAGCGACAGACAGGCCCAGGCGATTATGGACATGCGCTTAAAGCGCCTGACTGGTTTGGAACGTGAAAAACTGGATGCCCAGTATCAAAGGCTGATGGATGAGATTGCTTACCTGACGGCAGTTTTGAATTCGGACAAAATGGTTCGTGGAATTATTAAAACTGAACTGAAGGAAATCAGGGATAAATTTGCGGACCCGAGACGTTCAGAAATTACCTTTGATGCGACGAAGATGGAAATTGAAGATCTGATCGCGGATGAGGACGTCGTAATTACGGTCACACACAGAGGGTATATCAAAAGACTGCCCTTAAACACCTATCACAGTCAGAGAAGAGGTGGACGTGGTGTCAACGGCATGTCTACCGGAGAAAATGATTTTGTGGAGAGCCTGTTTATTGCCTCGACACATCATCATATTCTTTTCTTCACTTCACGTGGCAAGGTTTACCGTCTACGGGCGCATGAAATACCTGAGGCAAGCCGGACCGCTAAAGGGACTGCGATTGTGAACCTTTTGAGTCTTGCGCAGGATGAAAAAGTCACTGCGACGATTGCTGTCAAGGAGTTTAAAGACCAATTCAACCTGCTGACAGCAACGAAAAACGGGATTGTCAAAAAGACTTCGCTCCAGGATTACGACACAAAAAGAAGTGATGGCTTGATTGCGCTGACGCTGGATGAAAATGACGAACTGATCGGCGTGCGCCTCACGAAACAAGATGATGATGTCGTGATTGCAACCCGTCTGGGCTTGGCGATTCGTTTCTCTGAGGAAGATGTCAGAGCCATGGGACGGACAGCCCGCGGCGTAAGAGGAATCTCTCTCAGGAAAGATGATTATGTCATTGCCATGGATGTCGTGGATAAAACCGCTAGTGATTTGGAATTGCTGACCGTTACCGAGAATGGCTTTGCTAAACGAAGCGAACTCAGTGAATTCCGGATCCAGGGACGTGGTGGCAAAGGCATTATCGGGCACAGAGTCACTTCTAAGACTGGGCCTCTGGCCGCCGTCAAGGTCGTCACCGCCGATCAAGAACTGATGGTCATTACCGATGAAGGTATTGTGATCCGTCAGGAAGTCAGCGGCATCTCCGTCCAGGGGAGATCGGCCCAGGGAGTCACTGCCATGAGAACCGGTGAAAGCAAGGTCGTGGCCGTAGCTAAATTTGTAAGCAAAGAAGAAGAATAAACGATTAATAAAATGATGTTAACAGGGAACAATAGGACGATTAACAGATCTATTAGGAGGAATCATTCATGGTTGAGGTAGCTTCATGGAAAGTAAAAACAGGCTTGGCGGAGATGTTAAAAGGCGGCGTCATTATGGATGTCACAACACCCGAGCAGGCAAAAATAGCGGAGGAAGCCGGGGCCTGTGCAGTTATGGCCCTGGAAAGAGTGCCCTCTGATATCCGGGCAGCAGGCGGTGTGGCAAGAATGGCCGATCCGACCATTGTTAAAAAAATCATGGAGGCTGTAACCATTCCAGTTATGGCTAAAGCAAGAATCGGACACTTTGTCGAAGCCCGGATCCTGGAAGCACTTGGCGCGGATTACATCGATGAGAGCGAAGTTCTGACTCCTGCCGACGACCTTTATCACATTGACAAGCATAATTTTAAAGTTCCATTTGTCTGCGGTGCGCGCAATCTCGGTGAAGCCCTGCGTCGGATTGGCGAGGGTGCCGCGATGATCCGCACCAAAGGTGAGCCCGGAACAGGCAATGTGGTTGAGGCAGTGCGTCATATGCGGACGGTTATGGCCGATATCCGCCGTCTGACCACCATGCCGAAAGAGGAACTGATGACCGCAGCCAAGGAAATGGCCGCACCCTACGATTTGGTTCTATATGTTGCCGAACACGGCAAACTGCCGGTTGTAAATTTTGCCGCAGGCGGAATCGCAACACCGGCTGATGCGGCCCTCATGATGCAGCTGGGTTGCGACGGTATTTTTGTTGGCTCCGGCATATTTAAATCCTCTGAACCAGCCAAGAGAGCCAGAGCGATCGTTCTCGCAACCACCCATCACAATGATCCGGACATGCTGGCCAAGCTTTCTGAAGAAATCGGTGAAGCAATGCCAGGTCTGGAGATTTCCTCGATTGCTCCGGAGGAAAGAATGCAGGATCGGGGCTGGTGAGCATGAAAAAGAAGATTGGTGTCCTGGCTATCCAGGGCGCTTTTCGCGAGCACTGCAGATCTTTGGAAAAACTTGGAGTTGGAGGAGTTGAAGTCCGCAGCGTCGATGATTTAAAAGAAATCAGCGGACTGATTATTCCCGGCGGGGAAAGCACAGCCATTGGCAAGCAGCTCGAAATTGACGGTTTTGGCGACAAAATTGCAGAAATGGCTGGTGAAGGTTTCCCCATTTTTGGGACATGCGCCGGCATGATTCTGCTCAGTAAAAGAATTGACCAGAGTAGCCAGTATTCTTTGGGGCTTCTGGATATTTCCGTCAAACGAAATGCTTTTGGCCGGCAGATTGCGAGTTTTGAAGCGGATATCCCGGTTAAGGGACTAAAAGGCGGAAATTTGCGGGCCGTATTCATCCGCGCGCCGTATGTGACGGAAGCAGGTCCGGAGGTGGATGTGCTGGCCGCATATGCCGGAAAGATTGTCTTGGTCCAGGATGATCATATTCTGGCCAGCGCGTTTCATCCCGAGCTTACCGACGATACCAGAATTCATGAATATTTCATTAACATCGTTGATCAGTATCGAAAATAGGAGGGGCCCGTTATGCTCGATCTAAAATTTGTGCGCAGCAATCCCGAGATTGTCAAAGAAGCGTTAGCGAAACGCTGTGCCGATATCAACCTGGATGATTTTTTGCGCCAAGAGGAAAAAAGACGGCAAATCTTATTTGAGGCGGAAAATCTGAAAGCGGAACGCAATAAGGTATCTGAAGAAGTTGCCCGGCGAAAGAAAAGCGGGCAGGATGCCGAGGAGCTGATCCTTCAAATGCGTGAGGTTGGTCAGAACATCAAAACGCTGGATGACAGTTTAAACGAGATCGAGCAAAAAATGCTGGAAGTACTCTATTTGATCCCGAATATTCCCGATGCATCTGTTCCGGTTGGTAAAGATGAAAATGATAACATCCAAGTCCGCAAATGGGGTGAACCCAGGAAGTTTGAATTTCAGCCGCTGGCCCACTATGAGCTGGGGGAAAAACTTGATATTTTGGATTTTGCCCGGGCCGGCAAAGTAACCGGGACTCGATTTACGTTCTACAAAGGGCTCGGAGCGCGCCTGGAAAGAGCCTTGATCAATTTTATGATGGACAGGCATGCCGCCAAAGGCTATACGGAGGTCTTTCCGCCGTTTATGGTCAACCGGCAGTCTATGTTTTCCACCGGCCAGCTGCCCAAATTTGAAGAAGACGCTTTTAAAGTAGAAAAAACTGATTATTTTCTGATTCCTACAGCGGAGGTACCGGTCACCAATATTTACAGAGATGAGATCCTTGAAGCAGATATGCTTCCGATTAGATTTTGTGCCTACAGCGCGTGTTTCCGCGCCGAAGCCGGAGCGTCCGGGAGGGATACCCGCGGGCTGATCCGCCAGCATCAGTTTAATAAGGTCGAGCTTGTCAAATTCTCCCTTCCGGAGAATTCCTTCCAGGAGTTGGAGATGCTGACCGCAGATGCTGAAGCGATTTTGCAGGAACTGGAACTTTCTTACCGCGTTATTGTTTTATCCACCGGCGATCTTGGATTCAGCTCTGCTAAAACGTACGACATTGAAGTATGGCTGCCAAGCTTTAATCTGTACAGGGAAATATCTTCCTGCAGCAATTTTAATGATTTTCAGGCCAGAAGAGCGAATATTCGTTTTCGGCGCGGACCTAAGGAAAAACCGGAGTTTGTGCATACCTTAAACGGCAGCGGACTGGCCATCGGCAGGACCGTATCGGCTATTCTGGAGAACTATCAGGAAGAAGACGGTAGAATCAGGATTCCGAAAGCACTGGTTCCATACATGGGCACGGAATTTATCGGTTAGATTAGAATAAAGTTTTTTTGATTAATGCTAAGAGCATTAATGTAATTAGATTATTATATTGTTTGTTGCTTCATTGTTTAAAATTGGCGCAAACAGCTTCTTGTTTAGTTATAAAGTTTATGTTATACTATCTATCGTCTTACTGCTGGAGGGGTGTCCGAGCGGTTTAAGGAGCCGGTCTTGAAAACCGGTGACTCCGAAAGGGGCCGTGGGTTCGAATCCCACCCCCTCCGCCATGCAATCCATATGGCCTCGTAGCTCAGGTGGATAGAGCGGGGGTTTCCTAAACCCTGTCTTGCGGGGGTTCGAGTCCTCCCGGGGCCACCATCATATCGCAAAGGTTTTAAGGCCTTTTTTTATCAGATTTGCCGTTGCGAACGGTAGAAGTACTCGTACTATTTCAATCCTGAATCTGTATTTCCTGTCCAGCATATTTTTATTCTTCTACGGATCTGGCAGGATGGTATTCGAGGCTGAGAGAAATGAAACATGAAGATTGGATGAGACTTGCGCTTGACCAAGCCCAAAAGGCTTATGACTGCAATGAGATTCCGGTTGGCGCGCTCGTTATCGTGAATCAGCAAATTCTATCTGTCGCCTTCAATGAAAAAGAGCAGAAACAAGACCCGACAGGACATGCCGAAATCCTCGCCATCCGGCGAGCAGCCGAGGCGATGGGTCACTGGAGGCTGACGGATGCGACGTTGTATGTCACCCTGGAACCCTGCCCGATGTGTGCCGGCGCGATTCTTCAAGCTAGGCTCAAACACCTGGTCTACGGAGCGACGGATGCCAAAGGCGGCGCTGTTGAGTCCGTGATGAATGTACTGAACAGAAACTGCTGGAATCACAAAGTTGAAGTCACGGCAGGCGTCTTGGAAGAAGAATGCTCAGTACTGTTAAAACAATATTTCCGGGAAAAACGTACCAAAGCCTAAAGCAAAACCCTATAGGTTTTAAAAATATTATATTTATCATGGAGAAGTAGCGAAGTGGTCATAACGCGCCGCACTCGAAATGTGTGGAGCTATGTGGAAGTCCTGTAGCCGAAAACCTTGATTTTATGGGGTTTTCCAAGCCCTCGGAGTTCGAATCCGGACGGATTTTTGAGCTGTTCTATCCGAGTTCTATCCGAGGGCTAAAATAAAGTTAATAATTCGGAGAAGTACCCAAGTGGCTGAAGGGTCCGCACTCGAAATGCGGTAGGCCTGGTTTTCCCGGGCGCAAGGGTTCAAATCCCTTCTTCTCCGCCATCATGGAGCTGTTAATTCTAAAGATTAGCAGCTCCTGCCATTTTAAGCGGCAAAGATTTCTGAATGATCTTGGCTGTTTTTTTCTTGGACTGGTACTCCAAATGACCATAAGTATTAACCGTTGTCCGAATATCGCTGTGACCAACCCAATCCCTGATCCGCTCCATAGGAACCTCGTTGGCCATCATCAGCCCTACGCACGAGTGTCGAAGGTCATGGAACCTGACATGAGGCAATTCGGCCTTTCTGAGTAAATCACGATGTCTGTTGGTTATATAGTCCGGGTCGATGATTTCCCCCAAAGGATGAACGCAAAGATAACCAAGCCATTCCTTGCTGTAAGAACTGCCGCAAAGCGCCCTCAGTTCTTTATTTTCCGCTATCTTAGCTTTTATCCTTTCCTCGACATAAGGAATTAAAGGATAAGTACGGTTGCTTGAATCCGTTTTGAGCTTGTCGGACGGGATATATATTTTTTTCTTGTCGATCACTGCTTTTGTTACGGTGTGGCTGGCCCTAAAGAATTTGTACCTGAAATCAAACTGGCTCTCTCTGGTGCCAACACACTCACTACGCCTCATCCCATAGAAGCCGCCGAGCAATATAGGAATTTCAATAATATCCCCTACGATAAACTCAAGATAATACTGCATCTGATCGACATTGAGAGTAGCGGCATTGTATTTCTCGATTTTGTGCAGGGTGATGGCGCTGTTTGGATTTACACTAATCATCTTTTTGCTGACGGCATAATTCAATGCTTGGTTGATAATGGTATAATCCTTTGCAACTGTGGCTTTCTTCTTGCCGTGTTTCAGCCGATAAGCGTAATGTCCCTTGAGCAGGTCAGGCGTAATCTCCCGGACTGTGCAGCCGTAAACCTTAAATGTCGGATATAGGTTGTGCTCGATGTTTTCCGCATAACCAGCCCAGGTATTGAGCTTGATTGTTTTGTCAAAGTTAAAATCTTCGCCGACAACAATATTATCCGGGTGCCTGAAAGCAAGCCATTCATTCAGTAAATCTGCAAACAAGGGATTCTCAGAATAGTTTTCATCAGAATCGTTCTGAGTATTGTTGTTTTCCTCGGGCGTTTCCTGCGCAACCGTCTTTTCATCCTTATCAGCTATGCCGTTTTTCAAGTCAAGGGAATATTGGATTCTTGCCGCCAGGCATTTGCTTTCAGCTTCCGCTTCGTTTTCCTCGGTTGCGGCAAGTCCGGTTGATGTCCAAAGGGGCTTGCGTTTTCCGTTCCGATCCTTTCGGTTGAGAACAGTATAATAATAGCCTTTCTTAGGTGTAATGAAGCCTCCTATTAATTCATCCTCGGTCAGTCCGACCATTTTCAGCATTGTGGTGAGTTCCATATGATTCCTCCTTTCAAATTATTCACTCACCTGCCATTGACATAATGAGTGTAGCACAATAAAAAAGGTGCGTGAAATGTGTAAAACTTATTTATTATCGCTGCTTGCACCAAACCGCAAATAACTCAATAAAAAAGGCTTGGGGATTTTATAGGCCCGCCCAACCTTGAGGCATTCAATTTTATTTTCTTGTATCAAACCGTATCCAGTTTTAAGGCTAATGCCAAGAATTTTACACGTTTGCTTCATATCGAGCACATCAGGATATCCTTTTAGCATAATTCGGTAGACTTTTTCTTGCGTTAATTTTTCATTAGCCATAATTAAGCCTCCTCTTTCATCAGTGTATACTTCATAAAAACCTTTCTTAAATGAAATCATCGTCATTTTTTGATTAGCGCAGCGGGAGAATGCGCCTTCGTTCAGACACGTAGACACGCATATCATAAACAGGCGCACCTCCATACTGCACTTCTGTTTTGGTTTATAAGACTATGGTTTTATTCGGCGGACAGCGGCTGACCGTCCTCATAGGAATTTCACCTCTCCCAGGTTCTCTGCAAGCCGCCCCCATTGCGTGATCCCGCTTAAGCGGGGCTGTGGCTGGACGGAAGTATCATTATCCCTCTGTATGTTTCATCGCCTTAAATGCTGCCAGCATTTATTTATAGCACGGATATTAATCGCTCGTACCTGACCTAATTCAATCGCAACATCATCTATACTTTACTAAATCCGATTGTTGAAGGATTGGTGGTTATGGCGTATCTGCTATTTGGCTTTCCTTTTCAGGGCATACAGGGAAAGTACCGAATAAAACAATTATTTAATTGTCAAAGATCAGTTAAGGGGGAAGAATTTGTCCCTCTAATAACCACTTCATTTTTCAGGCAAAATCGCAGGGTGTTACAGAAAGTTTTTTAAAAACTTTTCGATATTTTTTAGTCCGCGTTCGATGGATTCCCTAACTGCGCTTTCCCTAATGCCATCTGCTTTAGCAATGGCGGTTTTGCTTATACCCAAAAAGAAATGAGCATAAACACGTTTTGCCTGTTTTTCCGGCAAACTGTTGATGGCAGTATACAACTCATGATTGGTGACTCTCCTCTCATAAATCTCTTGAGGAGACAAGGAAATGAAAACAATTTCCTGCTCAATACCGTCACCACGATTGAGAGAGTAATAGGCTTTGTGTCTGTATGTGCGTAATTTGTAAGCATTCTCGCTCAGCTTGAAGCACTTCAGGGATGAAGCGATTTCATCCGCAACTTCAACAAAAAAGTCAGCTTGATAGAACGGGTAATAATCTCGCAAATTGATCCTTTTCATTTTCAGACCTCCGTTTTGATTTTTTTGTAAAAACCAAAACAGAGGGCGGGGAACGGCACCTGACGGATTTCAATACTTTTCTTGAGAAAAGAGAAAATATATAATAATGGCGCTTGTAAGCCCCAATCTGATAAGCAACATGTTTTTGCCAAGTAAAAAAGCCCGTAGTTTGCTTAAGGCAAATCGCGGGCGCATCCACCGTGACGTTTATCAAATAAGATTCATAAAGAACATTATGAAGTTCTTCTTTATTTACACCTCAGGAGAGTAATTTTTAGCATGCTTCGCAATCAGCAACACTCCCTTTGTTTGGGGCAAAAGCAAAGCCATGAAAAAACAACCCTAATCTCAGGGGTAACGCAACTATACGCAAATAAAAAAACTGCCTCAAAAGGGCAGGATATACCGTAAAACTGTTAGGCAACCAGGCTGTCATAGTGCATTGGCACGTTAGACCCTATGGCTTTGCGTCGCTGTCTTTAGACAACTTTGCCCTTATCTTTTTATTTAGTTAATGCCTGCGTTAAGTCAAAGGAATAAAATACTGCCTTAATTGACAGAAAATAATAAATACGCATATAAGAAGTAATGGGTTCATATTTGTCATATTATGTTAATTATATAATAAACCCTTTTTGCATAAATCTGTGTCAAATTGTGTTGTCGAAAAAGCGGATATTGTATAATTGAGTTGTATTTTGAGTTGATCATGGTAAAGGGCATATACTCCCTAGATGGTCAGTATTTCCAGTTCTATTGAAGTTCCTTTTTGCTCTTTTAAAACAAAAGGAATGCTTATTGATTGTAAAATACCCATATATTTCATAGTTTAAAACATTATTTACTGGTTCAGTGTCTTTGAAAAATAAGGGTGAAGTGGACAACGGTTAGAACCGGAACAAAAGACTTGAGTTTACTGCTTAGCCCTTTGGCGTACTCTAAAGCTTTGGCTGTTGGGTGAACCGTCAAAGCCTACAAGAATCTTATTTACTTCCATCATTTTACCCGCCCAATAGTAAAACATTTGCGGAAGAAAGAATAAATAACGAGAGAGTTTTTGTAAGAAAATTCTAATCTCCTAATAATATATGACGGATTTTTTCGATAGTCGCATCATTTCTTGGGAGAGTATTTAATAATTTCTAGGTCTTCAATTGTAATAAGTCCTTCATTCACAGCTTCATCCAAGAATGGCATAATCTTTTCGATGTACTCAACGCTGTCTACAATATCGATCACCACAGGAAGATCGTGTGAAAGTTCCAGTATCTTCGCTGTTTTAATTCTGGAATTTGCGCCAAAACCTTCTATGCCTCTTAATACGGTAATCCCTGCAAGACCAAGTTCTTTGGCTTTCAATACAATTGCGTGGTACAACAATGTGCCTTTATATTTGCTGGCTTCACCAATATAAATGCGGATTCTTCGTGCTTGACCCGTAATTTTAGCCATATCCATACTCCTTATCTTTTTTACAAGTATAGTATAGACCTGTTCGAAAAATGTCAGACGATATCAGTCTGAGGCCTTATATTTTATTCTTTTACAACCATAACCGGTACTTTGGAATAGCTTACAACTTTTTGAGCGACACTTCCGATGACAAGCTTTTTGAAGCCGCCCAACCCCCTGGTCCCAATGATTATTAGATCAAATTCATTTTCTTGTGCATAATCGATAATTTTTTCCACCGGGTGTCCGTGAATAATAACAGTATTGATTGTAATGTTTTCTTTTTTTCCTAATTCCACAATCTCTCTGTGCATAGGAAAAATACGTTTTCCTGCTTCAATAATCTCTTCATCGACTTCATCCCTGCTTGAACTAAAATCCGGCAAGCGGATAACAGTTAGAACGGTAATTGAAGAATTTAGTTTACTACTTAAATATTTTGCATAGTCTAACGCTTTTTTACTGCTTGGTGAGCCGTCAAAACCCACTAGAATCTTATTCATTTCCATTGTTAGGTCCTCCTTGTACACTTTGTTCTTGTAAAACATTTTTGGGGAAGAAGAATTTTTGGGCTATCAAGGTCGGTACTACAGCGCTTAAGATGACTACGGTTACAATCACGCTATATTGGGAACTACTGATATACTTATTTGTCAGTCCATATAAAGCCGAAATAGTTCCGAAGGTCAATCCGGTGCTCATGAGAAGGGTGGTATATATCCCGTTTCTTCCTGAATATTTAAAGAGCCTGGTGGCTGGAAGCACACCGACGAACTTAGCTGCAACTTTAACCAGCAATAAAATAATAATCAAGGATAATGTTGCCGCCAGCGCTTTAATGGAAACAAGAGAACCGGCTTTAATAAAATAGAACGGTGTAAACGCTACAAAGGCAATCGCCCGCATTTTATGCAATGTTTCTTTATATTGCAGGAAAAATCCTGCCATAGCCAAACCGATAATGTAAGCCGGAAGTACCGCTTCGCTGCCGGAATATTGGGCAAGAAATCCTAGAAACAAAAGGATCAGCAGGACAAATTTGATTTCCGGTTCACTGACTTTTCCGCTGTATCTGGCAAAGATCCACTTGGCCAATGGAATACCGGCGAAACATACTACAATGACCGCTCCCGCAAAGATCAGTAATTTGTAGGAGAAGCCCGTGAAAAGAAAGCCCAAGGCTAAAACTGTGCCTAAGTCGGTTATAAAACAGGCCGCCAGAATGGACTGCCCAAATGAAGTTGAGGTTAATCTGCTTTCAACCATCACGGCATAGACGACAGCGACCGATGTTGTGGACAGCGCGATACCGGTAATTTTGGCGGCGTTTATATCCCAGCCAAGTAAAAAATAAGCGACAAGTATTCCGCAAATGCAGGGCAGCAAAAAAGATAGGACACCGATAACCACGCTTTGTTTCAAATTCTTTTTCAGGCTTGCCGGATCAATCTCCGCCCCCGCCAGAAAAGTAAGGATGACCGAACCTAAGCTTGCCAGGAAATTGACCCAGTCGGTAATCTGAAGATGTATGACATTACCCGCAACTACACCTACCAAGATTTCAATCAACGCTAAGGAAATCCCCAGCCGAATTGATATAAGACTGGCTAATAAGGCTAAAAGTATCCAAATCGATGCAATCAGAAAAGTATCGTCCAAGAAGCATCCTCCTCTTGATAAAAATAAAAACTCCTACCCTTAAGGTAGGAGCCATTAGCTTGATGCATTCGCGAGCCCCATCGCAATGAATTCATTTTTTTAATCAACATATGTTCATATTATATGAAAAATAGAATTATTTCAATACTGATTACAAAATTTTCTATTATTTAGAATGCGTATTCTTAAGCCTCACAATTATAAACCTTCAATTTAAGTAATAAAATTGACAACATCAAGTCAAGACATAAAGAAAACATAAAAAATTTGCAATCCGAAAATGAAAATGCTTGAATTATTTTTTTAGAAAAGCTAAAATTGGTTTTGTCGATAAAGCGATGGGGCTCGCTTCTGCCTTAAGGCTGATGGCTCCTGTTGGACTATATATTGGTATAGTCTGATAGGTGTTTTTTTATTGCCCTGATGGGATATTAAAAAGATGAACATAAGAGGAGTTAA